>JALYVP010000019.1 GCA_030853185.1 Actinomycetota bacterium
CCCGTGCCCCCGACCACGCTCCCACCGTCGACCATGCCGCCGGGGCCGGTGCCGGCGCCGGCCAGCTACCCCCGGGCTCCTCTCGCCTTCTCGCTCATCCAGAACGGCGTTCCCGCCTACACCACGGGGCAGGCGATCGGCGATCAGATCGCTGTGGCGTTGGCCGCTTACCCCTCCGGGCCCGACCCGGCGAGCCTCGGTCCCCTGCCGGTGACCCCTCCGTCCGGGGTCTATCCGTGACCCGTCAGATGCCCCTGTTCCCGCTCGGCGCGGTCATGTTTCCCGGCACGGCCCTGCCCCTGCACGTGTTCGAACCCCGCTACCGGGCCCTGATGGACGATCTCACGGGAGCCGAGCTGGGTACACCACTGATCACGCCCGAGTTCGGCATCACGCTGATCGAACGAGGCCACGAGGTGGGCGGCGGCGATCAACGCTCCCGGGTCGGGACCGTCGCCCGCCTGGCCGATGCTCAGCGCTTCGACGACGGCCGTTGGGTGGCCCTCGCCGGCGGCGTGGGGCGCTTCCGGGTCGAGACATTCCTCCCGGACGACCCCTACCCGCTGGCCATGGTCGAGGAACTGGTCGACGAGCCGTGGGGGGCGACCCCCGGCGCCGCCCTGGCCGACGCCGAGACCGAGGTCCGCCGGGCGCTGGCCCTGGCGGTGGAGCTCGAGGACGGGATGGCCCCGGTGACCTTCGAGCTCGACGAGGACCCGGCGACGGCGGCCTGGCAGCTCTGCGGGCTGGCTCCGGTCGGCGACCTGGACCGCCAACGCCTCCTGGAGACCGGCAACCATCAGGCCCGGCTGGGCCTGGTGCGGTCGGTGACCGCCGAGGTGGCCGAGGTGCTTGCGCAGCGCCTCTCCGGCCGGTAAGGATCCCCTCAGCCGTCCATCGGAGAACCCTGTGGCCAACCCGACATCCCGCTACAACATGAGTCTGCCTGGGCGAGGTGACAATGACCCATCGTTCGGCAACCTTGCCGGCGAGTTCAAGGACCTGGTGGTCGCCTACGCCAAACAGGAGACCATCGACCCCCTGAAGGTGATCGTCCGGTTCGTGATCTGGGGCATCGTCGGGGCCCTCATGGTCGGTCTCGGAGTCGGCCTCATGACGCTGGCCATCCTCCGGCTGCTGCAGGGCGAGCTCGGCGATCATCTGAGCGGGAGCCTCTCGTGGGTACCCTACGCCGGGGGCCTGCTCTTCGTCGTAGCGGTCGCCGGCCTGGCCGTCTCTCGAATCGGGAAGGGGCCTCGATGAGCCCAGGGAAGAAGAACGACCCCAAGCGGCCCGCGACGGGAACCGGCCCGGGCGGGCGCGTCGAGCTTTCCGATCTCACTGCCAAGCTCAAGCAGATCCGCGGTGAGGTCGACGACACGACCGACGCCGCCAAACCCCTCCTCACCTATGGGGCGGTGGCCGGCGTCGTCCTGCTGGTGCTCCTCACCTTCCTTCTCGGCAAGCGCCAGGGACGTCGGAAGTCCACCTGGGTGGAGATACGTCGGCGGTGAAGAAGCTTCTGCGGTTGCTGGTCCGCCACGGTCTCCGGCAGGGTGTGCGCCGGGGGCTGCTCGGGGGGAGCCGAACCTGGGCCGTCGTCGGTGGTGCCGCACTCATCGGCCACCTCGGTGGCCGGCTCCTCGGGAGGGAGCCCGACGTGGTCTTCTCCGAGGTCCTGGCGCCGGGCGAGACCTTCACGGTCCGACACGAGCCTCGGTCCCGGCGACGGGGCTGAGCCACTGGATCCGCGATCAGTCGTGGGAGCAGTCAAACTGGCGATGTGAAGGTCCTCCTACGTCATCCCTCCCGACAGGTCGACGTCGACGCCCCGGTCACCGTCCACGTCCTGCTTGACCGGCTCGAGGTCAACCGCGAGTCGGTCCTGGTCATCGTGGACGGGACGCTCGTGACCGGTGACGTGGTGCTGGGGGCCGATGCCACGGTGGAGATCCGCCCGGTCATCTCCGGTGGCGCCCTGTGAGATGCCGGTCCTGCGGTCATCCCGCCGTCATCGACGTCCGGCGCCACAACGCCGCCTTCTGCTCGGAGTGCTTCGTGCGTCACTGCGTCGAGCAGGTCCGCCGGGCGATCCACGCCTTCTCCATGATCGGCGCCGGCGAACGGGTCCTCGTGGCTGTGTCCGGGGGGAAGGACTCGCTGGCCCTGTGGGACCTGCTGGTGGACATGGGCTACGACACCGACGGGCTGTACCTGGGACTGGGCATCGAGGGATACAGCGAGCCCTCCGCCGAGCCGGCCCGGGCGTTCGCCGGCCGTCGCGGGCTGAAGCTGATCGAGATCGATCTGCCCAACGACCTCGGTTTCGACATACCCACCGGCGCCCGCGCCGCCAAGCGGGCCCCGTGCTCCGCGTGCGGCACGTCCAAGCGGCATCTGTTCAACGCCGCGGCCGTCGAGGGCGCCTACGACGCAGTCGCCACCGGCCACAACCTCGACGACGAGGCGGCCGTGCTCTACGGCAACGTCCTGCGCTGGGACCTGGCCTACCTGGGTAGGCAGCTGCCGGTGCTCCCCGGAGGGGACGGCTTCGTCCGCAAGGTGAAGCCTCTGATCCGCCTGAGCGAGCGGGACACGGCCGCCTACTGCGTGCTCAAGGGCATCGACTACATGGTCGAGGAGTGCCCGATGGCCGCCGGCAACCGCCACCTCAACTACAAGAACGCCCTCAACGAGGTGGAGGTCCGCTCACCGGGCACCAAAGCGGCGTTCTACTTCGGGTTCCTCGAGCGGATCTCTCCACTCGTGGCTTCGGTGTCCGAGGAGGAACGGGTCGACCTCCATCCCTGCCCGACCTGCGGCTCGCCGACCGTGGCCGAGCGTTGCGCCTTCTGCCGGCTGGTCGAACGAGCCGGCGGTCACGGCCGCCAGCCGGCCGGCGACGAGAGACCGTGACCCGGCCCTTCGGCGTCGGCGAGCGGATCCTTCTCATGGACAGCAAGGACCGGCGCTACCTGGTGACCCTCAGCCTCGGCGGGGAGTTCCACACCCACTCGGGACCGGTGAACCACGATCTGCTGATCGGCTCCGAGGAGGGCTCGGTGGTCCGGTCCTCTCGCGGCGCCCGGTACCTGGCGGTACGGCCGACCCTGGCCGAGGTGGTGTTGAAGATGCCTCGTGGGGCGCAGGTGATCTACCCCAAGGACCTGGGTCCGCTGCTGATGATGGCTGACATCTTCCCCGGGGCACAGGTCCTCGAGTCGGGCCTGGGTTCGGGGGCACTGTCGATGGCCCTGCTGCGGGCCGGGGCCGACATCACCGGCTACGAGATCCGGGAGGACTTCGCCGACCGGGCCCGGGCCAACGTCGCTGGGTTCCTCGGCGCCGAAGCACTCGACCGCTACCACGTCGAGGTCCGGGACGCCTACCAGGGGATCGACGCCACCGACTTCGACCGGGTCGTGCTCGACCTCCCCGAGCCGTGGCGGGTGCTGGCCTCGGCCACCGAGGCTCTGCGCTCCGGGGGGATCGTTGTGTCCTACCTGCCGTCCATCACCCAGGTCGTCACCTTCCGCGACGGGCTCGAGGCCCATGGCTTCGCCATGGCGGAGACGATCGAGGTTCTCAACCGCAGTTGGCACGTCGAGGGTCAAGCGGTCCGACCGGACCACCGGATGGTGGCCCACACCGGCTTCTTGACGTCCGCTCGGCTCCTGCACCCCCCGGCCTCACCACCCGACCCGGGAGCCGGGGCGCGCCGGCCCACCGCCGCCACCGACGAGCTGGCCGAACAGGGGCAACCGTGAACATCTTCGACCTCATCATCATCGCCGCCGCCATCGGCGCCGCCATCGGCGGCTACCGCCTGGGTTTCCTGGCCCGGGCCCTGTCCTGGGTGGGTCTGGGCGTCGGTCTCTACGTCGGGGCTCGCCTGGTGCCCAGAGCCCTGACAGGCCTTCACCCGGCGTCGGCGGGGGCACGGCTGGCCATCGCCGCCGTGGTCCTGGTCGGCGTCGGTCTGCTCGGCCAGGCCCTGGGTCTGGTCATCGGCTCCCGGGCCCACCGGGTGCTGCCCCTCGGCCCCCTCCGCCAGCTGGACCAGGTGGTGGGCGCGGGAGTGGGCGTGGTCGGTGTTGTGGTCGCCCTGTGGCTCCTTCTGCCGGCCATTGCCTCGGCGCCCGGCATCCCCGCCCGAGCCGCCCGCAACTCGGCCATATCCCGTTGGGTCTCCGCCCACCTGGCTCAGCCCCCCAACACCGTCGAGAGCCTGCGCCGCCTGGTCGGCCAGGACACGTTCCCGCAGGTCTTCGGCTCCCTCCACCCCGGGCAGGTGACCGGGCCACCTCCCGGGGTCAACCCCCTCAGCGCAGGGATCACGGCGACCGTGGCCGCCTCCACGGTCAAGGTCGAGGGCCAGGCGTGCAACCAGATCCAAGACGGGAGTGGCTTCGCCGTCAGCCGCAACCTGGTGGCCACCAACGCCCACGTCGTCGCCGGCGAGCCGAACGGCGAGACGGCCGTGATCCTGCCGTCGGGACGCCGGGCCCCGGCCACGGTGGTCGCCTTCGATCCGAACCGCGACCTGGCCCTGCTGTCGGTGCCCAACCTGGGCGAGACACCGTTGACCCTCGCCATCGGCAAGACGGGCCAGTCGGGGGCGGTGTTCGGCCACCCCGGTGGGCAGGCGGCCCTGGCGGTGACCCCGGCCCAGGTGTCCCAGGAGGTCACGGCCGTCGGGCGTGACCTCTACGACCGCCACACCACCAAGCGTGACGTGTTCGTCCTGGCGTCGGCCCTGGCCCAGGGCGACTCGGGGGGAGCGTTGGTCAACGCCACCGGCTCGGTGATCGGCGTGGCCTTCGCCATCGCTCCCGACGCGCCGGGCACGTCCTACGCCCTGAGCACGTCGGAGCTGCAGGCCGTTCTGCCGACCCGGGGCGCAGCCGCGGTAGCCACTGGCGACTGTCTCATAGGTGGGTGAACTGCCTCGCCCCGAGGGTCACGGCTCAACCGCAGGTCGGCCCGATCGGGCCGGACGGTGGTCCTCAGTCCTCGATGAAGATGCACTCGCCGGGGCACTCCTCGGCGGACTCCTTCACGGCATCTTCCATACCATCGGGCACCACGGCCAGACCGTCGTGGCCTCCCGGGTTGTCGAAGACCTTGTCGCCTTCCTTGACGTACGAAAGCCCATCGTCGAGCAACGTGAACACAGCGGGAGCGATCTCTTCACACAGCCCGTCGCCGGTGCAGAGATCCTGATCGATCCAGACCTTCATGGGGGTATGCCTTCGCCTCGCTCGGTAGGGGAAACTTGTGTTCACTCTAGCGGAAGGTCATTCCTAGCCGACGGGACGTGCCGCCTGTCACCAGGGGAGACCTGCCGGGTGACGCAACCCTCATCGCTTGAGGTAGCCGACGCAGTACGGTCGAGCCCGACTCCGACGTTCGTAGGACCTCGAAGTCCGACGAAAGAGTGAGGTGGCCAAGTGACTGACCGCGACGACCACGATGCCCGTCTCCCCGCCCACCAGGGTGAGGTGGCGGAGCTGACCACCACCGTGCGCAGCCTCGAGGACGAGGTAGACCAGCTCCGGCGCCGGCTGGGGGACGCCCCCAAGCGGGTGCGGACGCTCGAGGAGCGCCTGCTCGAGACCAAAGGCCAGCTCCAGCAGGCCATCTCCCAGAACGAGCGCCTGACCTTCACGCTCCGTGAGGCTCGCGAGCATATTGCCGCCCTGCGTGAGGAAGTGGACAAGCTGACCCAGCCACCCTCGGCCTACGGGACCTTCCTGGGCCACAACGACGACGGCACCGTCGATGTGTTCTCCGGGGGGCGCAAGATGCGCGTCGCCCTCCACCCCGAGTTGGCGGGAACCGGCTCGAGCCCGCGGACGACCTTTGATGACGTCGAGGAGAGCCGGACGGCCCCGGTGAACCTGGTCAAGGGTCAGGAGGTCGTGCTCAACGAGTCGCTCAACGTGGTCCTGGCCCGGGCGGGCGAGGTCTCCGGCGAGGTGGTGACCCTCAAGGAGGTCCTGGAGGACGGCCGGGCCATGATCGTCGGTCGGGCCGACGAGGAGCGGGTGGTGGAGATGGCCGAGGGCCTGGCCGGGGTGAAGCTGCGCCCGGGTGACGCGGTGCTGATGGACCCGAGGACCGGCCTCCTGCTGGAACGCCTGCAGCGCCCCGAAGTCGAAGAGCTGGTGCTCGAGGAAGTTCCCGACATCTCCTACGAGGACGTCGGCGGTCTCGACGGCCAGATCGAAGCCATCACCGACGCGGTTGAGCTGCCGTTCCTGCACCGGGACCTGTTCATCGAGCACAAGCTCCCCGCACCGAAGGGCATCCTCCTCTACGGGCCGCCGGGATGCGGCAAGACCCTCATCGCCAAGGCGGTGGCCAACTCATTGGCCAAGAAGGTGTCAGAGGTCTCCGGCAGCAGGGCGGCCCGGTCGTACTTCTTGAACATCAAGGGCCCCGAGCTGCTCAACAAGTACGTGGGGGAGACGGAGCGCCAGATCCGCCTGGTGTTCCAGCGGGCCCGGGAGAAGAGCGAGGAGGGCGTACCGGTCATCGTCTTCTTCGACGAGATGGACTCGCTGTTCCGGACCCGCGGCACCGGCATCTCCTCGGACATGGAGTCGACGATCGTCCCCCAGTTGCTGGCCGAGATCGACGGTGTCGAGACCCTGAAGAACGTCATCGTCATCGGGGCCTCCAACCGTGAGGACCTGATCGACCCGGCCATCCTGCGTCCCGGCCGCCTCGACGTGAAGATCAAGATCGAACGGCCGGACGCGGAGGCGGCCACCGCCATCTTCGCCCGCTACCTGACCCTGGACCTGCCCCTCGATGCTGACGAGGTGACGACCCTCGGTGGGGGAGATCCGAACAAGGCGGTCCAGGCCATGATCGAGCGCACCGTCTCGGAGATGTACCGCGATGACGAGGCCAACCAGTTCCTGGAGGTCACCTACCAGAACGGTGACAAGGAGATCATGTACTTCAAGGACTTCTCGTCGGGAGCCATGATCGAGAACATCGTTCGCCGAGCCAAGAAGCTGGCCATCAAGCGGACCATCGCCGGCGACGGCCGGGGGATCAGGACCTCGGACCTGCTCGAGTCCATCAAGCAGGAGTACAAGGAGCACGAGGACCTGCCCAACACCACCAACCCCGACGATTGGGCCAAGATCTCCGGCAAGAAGGGCGAGCGGATCGTCTACATCCGCACGATCATGGCCCAGGGCGAGGAGACCACTGGGGGCCGTTCGATCGAGCGCGTCGCCACCGGCCAGTACCTCTGAGGACCACCCTCTTGGCGGCCCGGGCCAAGGGTACGTTGCACAACGGTCGGTACCGGATAACGTCGACCTGTGGCCATCGTGAAGGTGCTTGGTCTGGAGACCGAGTACGGCATCATCATCCGGGGATCGGAGGAGCCCAACCCGATCGCGGCATCGTCCACCCTGATCAACGCCTACGTCGCCGAGCTGTCCCGCCGGGTGCGGTGGGACTTCGAGGACGAGACGCCGGGTAACGACGCCCGCGGCTTCGCCCGGGAGGGGTCGATGCCGCCCGAGGTGGAGACCCACCTGGTCAACACGGTCCTCACCAACGGGGCCCGCTACTACGTCGACCATGCCCATCCGGAGTACTCCACCCCGGAGTGCTCGACGGTCTACGAGGCCATCCTCCACGACCGGGCCGGCGAGGTTGTCCTGGCCCGTTCCGTGGAGGCCGCGTCCCGGCTGTTGCCCTCCGGCCAGAGCCTGATGGTGCTGAAGAACAACTCGGACCGCAAGGGCAACTCCTACGGGACTCACGAAAACTACCTGATGGACCGCTCCGTGCCCTTCGGGCGCATCGTGGCGAACATCATGCCCCACTTCGTGTCGCGGCAGATCTTCACCGGGGCCGGCAAGGTGGGCTGTGAGGTCACCACCGGACCCAAGCCCGACGTGTCGTTCCAGCTGACGCAGAGAGCGGACTTCTTCGAGGAGGAGGTGGGCCTGGAGACGACACTCAAGCGACCGATCGTCAACACCAGAGACGAACCCCACTGCGACGCGCAACGCTACCGGCGCCTCCACGTCATCGTCGGCGACGCCAACCTGTCGGAGGTGGCCGGCTTCTTGAAGGTCGGCACCACCGCCCTGGTCCTGGCCATGATCGAGGACGAGTGGTTCGAGCGCCAGGAGCGCAGCCTGGCCCTGCGCGCCGCGGTGCCGGCCATGCGCCACGTGTCGTGGGACCTGACCCTCGGCGCTCCCATGGAGCTGGCCGACGGCCGATCCATGACCGCCCTGGAGATGCAGTGGGAGCATCTCGACCTGGCCCGCAAGTACGGCGAGGAGCGGGGTCTCGACGCCGTCGGCGGAGCCGAGATCGGTGGCGACATCTTGTCGCGGTGGGAGCAGGTCCTGACCGGCCTGGAGTCGGATCCCATGGGCCTGGCCGCCCAACTCGACTGGGTCGCCAAGTACAGGGTCATCGACGGGTATCGTCAGCGACACGACCTGAGTTGGAATGACCCCAAATTGGCAGCCATGGACCTGCAGTACCACGATGTCCGCCCCGCCCGCTCTCTCCACGCCCGGTTGGGCATGGAGACACTCCTCGATCCGGCTGCGGTGGAGCGGGCGGTGACCGAGCCGCCCGAGACCACCAGGGCGTACTTCCGCGGGAAGTGCCTACAGCGCTGGTCGTCGCAGGTGGCGGCGGCCAACTGGGACTCCGTCGTCTTCGACCTCGGAGGCGACCCCCTGCGCCGGGTCCCGATGATGGAGCCCCTCAAGGGCACCAAAGCTCACGTCGATCAACTGCTCAACAGCGTCGCCAGCCCCGCTGAGCTGGTAGAGCGTCTGGGCTCGTAGAGAGAAGAGGCACCGATGGCCGAACGAGAACAGATCAAGAAGCCCGCTCCCGACCGCACCGACGAGACCGTCGAGGAGGTTCCCGCCCGCTCCGAGCGAGGCGAGGAGCTCAAGGCGGAGCTTGACGACCTCCTTGACGAGATCGACGAGGTCCTCGAGGAGAACGCCGAGGAATTCGTCCGCTCCTACGTGCAAAAGGGTGGTGAGTAAACCGGTCCGCCCCCGCCCGGGTCGAGTCCTGATCGCGGTAGCGTGCTCGGCGCCATGAGCCTTCCGATGTTCCGTCCCACCGAGGACCCCGGCCCTGACTTCACCGAGGTGCTTCGCCGGGTGGGCTCCGAGCCGCACCGTCCGGCGGCCCCCTCGACCCCCCCGGTGCCCTTCGACATCCGACACAGCACCACCATCGTCGCCGTCCGCTATGCGGATGGCGTTGTCATGGCCGGGGACCGTCGAGCCACCGCCGGTTCGTCGATCGCCCACCGCACGATGGACAAGGTGCATCCGGCTGACCGTCACAGCGGCGTGGCCATCGCCGGCGCCGCCGGGCCGGCCATGGAGATGGTCAAGCTCTTCCAGCTTCAGCTCGAGCACTACGAGAAGGTCGAGGGCTCGGCCCTCAGTCTGGAGGGCAAGGCCAACCAGCTGTCGCAGATGGTCCGCTCCAACCTGGGCATGGCCATGCAGGGCTTCGTCGTCGTCCCCCTCTTCGCCGGGTTCGACCTGCGGCGGGGGGTGGGGCGCATCTACACCTACGACCCGACCGGCGGCCGCTACGAGGAGACCGACTTCCACGCCGACGGCTCGGGTGGGCGCGACGCCCGGACCACGGTCAAGCTGGGATGGAGCCGCGATCTGGACCGCGCCTCGACGATCGAGCTGGCCGTGCGCGCCCTGTGGCAGGCCGCCGACGAGGACTCGGCCACGGGCGGCCCGGACCTGGTCCGGGGCATCTTTCCGACGGTGGCGACCATCACCGCCGACGGCTTCGAACGGGTGACCGAGACCGAGGTGGCCGAGCGCTTCGCCGCCGTGGTCGCCGCCCTGGCCGAACCGGGAGCGGCGGCGGCGGCCGGATCCTCCTCCAACGGGGAGGGTGACCAGCGATGAGCATGCCATTCTACGTCGCTCCTGAGCAGTTCATGAAGGACAAGGCCGACTTTGCCCGCAAGAACATCGCCCGGGGCCGGCCCCTCGTCGCCATGGTCGTGGCCGAGGGCATCTTGATCTGCGCCGAGAACCCTTCCCGATCCCTGCACAAGGTCAGCGAGATCTACGACCGGATCGCCTTCGCCGGGGTCGGTCGCTACAACGAGTTCGATCAGCTCCGCCGGGCCGGCGTCCAGCACGCCGACGTCAAGGGATACCAGTTCAGCCGGGAGGACGTGGACGCCCGCTCGCTGGCCAACCTCTACGCCCAGTACATGGGCAACGTCTTCACCCACGAGATGAAGCCCCTCGAGGTCGAGATCCTGGTGGCCGAGGTGGGCGCGACCCCCGCCGGCGACCAGCTGTTCCACATCCTCTACGACGGGTCGGTGGTCGACGAGGAGAACTTCACCGTCCTCGGCGGCGAGGCGGAAGCCATCACCGCCCGTCTCACCGCCGACTACGCCCCTGACCTGGACCTGGGTGCCGCCCTCCGGCTGGCGGCCCGCGCCCTGGCCGGCCCCGAGCGTTCCCTCGCCGTCGCTGCGCTCGAGGTGGCGGTGCTGACCCGGGCTGCCGAGCACCGGGCCTTCCACCGGGTGACCGACGCCGGGCGCGAAACCGACCCGTCCGACGCTGAGTCAGCCGAGCCGGACTCCGCCGGTGACTCTGGTGCGGAGACGACTTCGACGGCCGAACCCCCCTGTGGCACGCCACCCTCCGAACCGGGTTCCCGCGACGGGGCCGACGGCGCCCCGGATACCGACTGACAGCCCGAACCCCCGTCCGCCACCGACCAGGTGAGGTCCGCGGACCGCGCCGGCGAGCACCCGGGTAGGTCTACGCCGAGGCGCTCAGATGTTGAGCCGGGAGAAGAAGGCGGCGACGCCCATGGCCACCAGGCAGAGGGTGGCCAGGATCTGCCTGCGGGTCAGACCGAACACCACCCGGCGGGTCGACGGGCTGGGCTCCATGTCGTCGGGGTGGACGTCGAAGGCCGCCTCGATCTCATCGGCGAGCAGCAGCTCGCTGGCCACATCAGCGTCGGCCTCGGTCACCCACACCGATACGTTGCCGATCGGGTAGGGGCCACCGACATTGCCCCGGAGCTGGGTGGGGATCCCCTCCGCCCCGAGGCGCGCTGCGATGACGCGAGCATGGAACGCGGTGGGGACGGTCCTCACGTGCACCAGGGGTGCCGGCGACATGCGGGCAGTGGACATCGTTGCCGCCACGGTAGCGCCTGGCGACGCTTGGGGAGATCTACCCATCGCCACTCGATCCCCGCTGCCCTAGGGTGGCAATCGTCGGAGCGGCGCGCAGGGCGCCGGGAATGATGCGAAAGGCGAGACGTGGGCGCAGATGCCGGCAACATCGATGTCACCCCGGGAGACCTCACCAGCGCGGGCGGCGTGGTAGGCGGCGCCGGCACCAGCCTGCAGGGTGTGGCCAGCACCCTGTCCCTCTGGCCTATTCCGGCACCGGGTTTCCAGACGGCGACGCAGCTCACCTCGTGCTGCAGCACCTGGAGCGCGGCCCTGGCCGCGGCGGCGACGGCGGTGTCGAGGATGGGGAGCGACCTGGTGGCAACGGCCGGGCAGTACCAGAACACCGAGCAGGGCTTGACGGATTTGTCCACGGCCAACCTGGTGACGTCATGATCACCGTCAACCAACTCATAAACGTGACGCCCGGGGACTTCCAGCTCGTCGCCAGCGCCTTCCAGACCGCCGCCAACGGGGCTTTGGACAGCCTCAACACCGTGACCACGGCCCGAGGCCAGCTCGCCAGTTGGCGGGGTCCCGCCTCCCAGTCGGCCACCACCGCCCTGGGGGTGGTCACGCGGCCGCTCTCCCAGGCGGCGGAGGTCCTCGACTCCATCCCGGCGACCGTCAGCGCCTTTGTTACCAGGGTGCAGAACGCCCATGACCAGCTTCTTCCGGCGTGGTTGAGCCTGGCCGGGATGAGCTTCCAGGGACAGCCCTTCACCTGCGACGACAGCACCGGGAAGGTCACCTGCCCTCCTCCGCCGCAGGCACCCCCACAACCAGCGGCTTCGCTGATACCGGCAACGACAAACCCCCTCGCGCCGATGCTCCCTCCACCCCTAGCTCAGGCTGAGCAGCAGGCCCAGGCTTTCAACCAGCTCCAGGCCGGGTACGAGAAGATGTGCCAGCAGGCGATGGGATACGAGAAGACGATCCAGCAGGCGTTGGCCGACGCCACCAGCGCCGACGCCTGGGCCGCCGGTGTGCTGGCAGGACGCAGCACGGACGGAGCCGACCTCAGCGCTGCTCTCGCCGGGGGACCGGGGGCCGCGGGGGCCATGGCGAACCTGACCGCCGACGCCGCCCCCATCAACGCCGCTGACGTCAAGGGAGCGCAGGCTCTGATCGCCCAGGCCAAGGGGGGTAACCAGCAATCCGCCAACGCCTTGATGCAGGGGCAATACGCCGAGTTGGCCAAGGACCCCCTGTTCGCCACCTCGCTACTCAACGGACTCGGCCCGAAGGGCCTGCTGAACGTCCCCTACGGCATGAGTCACAACCTGAGCGAAACCACAACCCCCGTCCTGCAGTTCCTCTCCCGGGCGCTGGCCACCGGCACCGCCGGCGTTGCCGAGGGTGTGGGGGCAGGCGGCACGGCTTACACCGTCGGCTCCGACTACCTCTCGGCCCTGAACAAAGCAGGATCGGCGGCGAAGACACCGAACGAGCCCGGGTACTGGTCGCTCGGTCAGATTCTGGGTGCGGCGTCCACGCCCTACTCCACCGGCTTCGCCGTCACCGTCGGCCAGGCCATGATCAACTGGGACAACAAGTCCAACAACCAGGGCAAAGACAACGTGGGTCCCGAGTCGGGCGCCGGAGGCCAGAACAGCGACCCGCTCCAGGGCCTCATGACCGCCTTGGCGGTCAACGGCCCGGGGGGATCGGGAGCACCGGGGGCCGAGGCCCTGTTCACCAACACCAATGGTGCACCTGTCGGAGGCAACCTGAAATACCTCATCCAGACCCACGACTGGCAGCAGACCCTGCCGACGCAACAAGGCCTGGAAGGCCGCGGCGCGCTCAATGCGAGCATGAATCAATATCGACCCTTCGGCGACAACGGCGCTGCACTCGGAGCTGCGATTCTCAACGCCACAACATACGGAGGAGCCGACGCCAAGCAGATCGCCGGTCAGGCGATTTACTACACGGCTCGTGGCTACGAGGCCAATGGCAACTATGGCGCCGGACACAGCGGTCTAACCATGCCACTGACCACCGTGCTCAGTGACAACATGCCTGCCGTCAACGTGGCAATCAATGCCTCAACCGTCAACTCCGCTAGCGGACTCTCTACGTATCCCGACGGCTCTGTGGCAACGGCGTTCGGCATGCCGGATCTTGCTCGCCTCGTAGGTGTCTTCTCCCAGAACCCAAGCGCTGCCCAAACCCTCCAGTCGGCGCAGCTCTCCTGGCTCAAGGGGCATCTCAACAACGACGCAGTCACATGGAAGGCAAGCGGCGATCCGCAGCAATTCCTCCAGGACAGTACGAACGGAACTGCGACGCTGAGCTTCTTCGCTCGGTCGAAAGCGGCGGTCGCCCAAGACGGTGCCAATCAACATGCGCAGGATCTGGTCAACGGGCTGAACAACGCCAAGTACGGCGCTCAATTGTTCAGTCTGGTACCTGTCCCCGAGCTGTCGATCCCTGCCGGCCTTGTCAGCAGTGCCCTGGCTGATGCTGCGGGCCAGGTGCATGCCAGTCAGGCGCCCACCTACAGCGGAGACGCAGCGGGTCTCAGCGTCACCGGCAGCGTCAATCAGTTGGTGGCGCACGCCGTCCTGACGAACGGGCTCAATACCGCTCAATATCTGCCCGACCCGAGCCAGGGCCAGCAGTCCTACCTCAACAGCAGCGGTCAGCTGGTCGGCGGCAACTTGAGCCAGGATGCTCAGAACAGCCTTAGCCTATGGCTGGCCGGCGACAACAACCCGAACCAGCAGAACCTCGTACTCCCCGGTACCCAAAATGGAAACCTAGCCTCGGCCATCCAGGCCGGGGGGAATAAGGGATGGCACTTGAGCAACCAAGGCTACGGAGCCAGCAAGAGCAAATGACTCGCCGCAACAGCCGGTCCGTTTTGGTCGTCGGACTGGCGCTGGCGCTTGCGGGTTGCGGACAACCGCGTTCGTCCTTCTCGGACGCTGCTGATGGCCGCGGGGTGGCCAGCCTGGTGGGCACGTTGGTCAGCCAGGACATGGGTTTCATCAACGCCGCCGTCGCCGGCAACCCACGGCCTGCTCCGGGCGTCTCCGACGCCGCCACCCTGGCCCGCCTGATAGGTGGCCTTTCCCAGGACCCCACATCGGCTCAGACCCTGCAGGAAGGGGAGGTCAGCTGGCTGAACGGGCGGCTCAGCGCTGATGCTGCGGCGTGGGCGACCACCGGCCTCCCAGCTCAGTTTCTTCGGGACACCACCGATGGGTCCGCAACGCTGAGCTTCTTCGCTCGAGCGGCAGCGCTGGTCGCTCGCGATGGCGCTAATGCGTCGAGCCAGAAGCTGATCTATGGGCTGAACAGCGCCCGGTCCCCGGTTGTCGGCTCGATCCCCGTGCATGTCGTTACCAGCACCATCAATGAGTCGTCGCCTGCACCGCAGCCGACTCGACGGCCTCCAAACTCTGCCAGCCGCACCGTCGCCGACACCGTGGAGTATCTCGTTGCCCGCGCCATCCTCACGCATGGGCTCAACACGTCACAGTACCTGCCTGACCCGACCCAGGGCCCGCAACCGTACCTGGACGCCAACGGCCAACTGATCGAGGGCAAACTGAGCGCGGACGCGCAGAACAGCCTCAACTTGTGGCTGGCTGGCGACAAGAACCCGGACCAGCAGAACATGTTGCTTCCCCATGGCCCAAACGAGACCCTGCGTGCGGCGATCGAAACGGGCCTCTCGAGGCCGGTGGCCTAAAGTCCCAAAATCGGAGTTTCCGACCACGCCGGCGCCAATGCTGGCCCAGCAGCAGAATGATGGTTCGCTCGGAGCCACGTAGGACTGAATGGCAGGGCCACCCTTGACCCGTTCGGCATGGCCCGCCTTGAGGCTCAACCGGGGTAGCGTGCCGATGACCGACGAGGGCGGCCGCGAGCCGGTCGGACTTCAACTCCCTTGGGACCGCATGGATCGTCGCATCTTCGGGCTGGAGAACGAGTACGGGGTCACCTGTACCCTCCGGGGTCAGCGCCGGCTGAGCCCCGACGAGGTGGCGCGCTACCTGTTCCGGCGGGTGGTCAGCTGGGGCCGGTCCTCGAACGTGTTCCTGGAGAACGGGGCCCGGCTGTACCTCGACGTCGGCAGCCACCCGGAGTACGCCACACCCGAGTGCGACTCCATCGCCGACCTGGTGGTCCACGACAAGGCGGGGGAGCGGATCCTGGAGAACCTGGTCGCCTCGGCCGAGAGCCGGCTGCGGGAGGAGGGCATCCGGGGGGTGATCTTCCTGTTCAAGAACAACACCGACACCGCCGGCAACTCCTACGGCTGTCACGAGAACTACCTGACCTCCCGGCGGGACGACTTCAGCCATTACGCCGAGATCCTGATCCCCTTCCTAGTGTCCCGCCAGATCTATGCCGGGGCCGGCAAGGTGCTGCAGACCGCCCGCGGCGCGGCGTACTGCATCAGCCAGCGCGCCGAGCACATCTGGGAGGGCGTGTCGTCCGCCACCACCCGGAGCCGACCGATCATCAACACCCGAGACGAACCCCACGCCGACGCCGAACGGTTCCGGCGCCTCCATGTGATCGTCGGCGACTCCAACATGAGCGAGTACTCGACGTTCCTCAAGGTCGGTGCCACCAGCATCCTTCTGCGCATGCTGGAGGATCCTGCCGTGGTCCTGCGGGACCTGACCCTGGAGAACCCGATCCGGGCCATCCGTGAGATCAGCCATGACACCACCTGCCGGCGCCGTGTGCGCCTGGCCAACGGCCGGGAGGCGTCCGCCCTCGACATCCAGGGCGAGTACCTGAGCAGGGCCAAGCGCTACCAGGAGACCAAGGGGCTCTCGCCCCTCGAGGATCGGGCCCTGGCCATGTGGGAACACTGCCTCAACGGCCTGGAGAAAGATCCATGGTCGCTCGACCGGGAGTGTGACTGGGTGATCAAGCACCGCCTGATCGAACATTTCCGCCAGCGTGAAGGGGTGGGCCTGACCCATCCGAAGGTGGCCCTGATGGACCTGCAGTATCACGATGTCAGCCGGGAGCGCGGGCTGTTCTACAAGATGCAGGACCGAGGGCTGGTGGAACGCACCTGCACCGATGCCGAGATCGAGCTCGCCGTCGACCAGCCGCCCCAGACGACCCGGGCCCGGCTGCGGGGCGAGTTCATCCGGCGGGCCAAAGAGCGCCGGCGGGACTTCACCGTGGACTGGGTCCACCTCAAGCTGAACGACCAGGCCCAGCGGACCGTGCTGTGCAAGGACCCCTTCAAAGCCCACGACGAACGGGTGGAGAAGCTGATCGCCTCGCTGTAGTGGACCGGCTGGAACGACTCGTCAACCTGGTTGCCGCCCTGCTCGACGCCCAACGGCCGCTGAGCAGGGACGAGCTGCGCCGTCGCGTCGGTGGCTACACCGGCGAGGCCGAGGCCTTCCGGCGGACCTTCGAACGGGACAAGGACGTCCTGCGCCGGATGGGCATGCCGCTGGTCACCGAACCGCTCGATCCCGAGCGGCCCGATGATCAGGTGGGCTACCGCATACCGCGTGAGCGCTACGAGCTGGCCGATCCCGGGCTCGATGGTGACGAGCTGGCCGCGTTGCGTCTGGCCGCCTCGGCAGTGGCCGTCGAGGGGGCGTGGGGGCGTGATGCCACCACCACCGCTCTGCGCAAGTTGGCCGGCACCGCCACGCCGACGTCGTCCCCCGGGAGGGGGGGGGCGGCGACCGGACCGTCCGAGGGGATGGCTGTTCTCTCCGGCGGTGACCAGGTGGCGGCGGCCTTCGCTGCGGTCGCCGAGCGCCGCCCCGTGACCTTCTCCTACCGCTCACAGGCCCGAAGGGTGGACCCCTGGAGGCTGTCGTATCGCAAAGGCCAGTGGTACCTGTCCGGGTTCGATCACGATCGAGGAGAGGAGCGCCTGTTCCGCCTCGACCGCGTCGACGGCGCCATCGGGGAGGCGGGTCCCGCCGGGTCCTTCGAGCGGCCGGCCGCGAAGGCGACGGCACCCCCAGCTCCGTGGCGGCTCGGCGACGGGCCCGAGACGGTGGTGAGGATCGCCGTGGACGGCCCGTGGGCGCCCTGGGTCATCGACGAGGTGGGCCCGGACGCGGTGGCGGAGCGCGGCGCCGACGGCTCGGTCGTCCTCGCCCTCGGGGTGACCAACACCGACGGGCTGCGGTCTTTCGTGCTCGGGCTCCTCGACCACGCCGAGGTCCTCAGCCCGCCGCAGGCCAGAGAAGCCGTGGTGGGTTGGCTGACGGCGTTGACCGACGGGGAACGGACATGAACCGGGCCACGGCCCCGGAACGGCTCGGGCGCCTCCTGGCCATCGTGCCGTGGGTGGCGGCCCATGACGGTCCCGAGGTCGAGGAGGTGTGCCGACGCTTTGGCATCGCCGAGCAGGAGCTGCTGGCCGACCTGGATCTCCTGTTCCTCTGCGGCGTGCACCCGTTCACGCCCGACACCCTGATCGAGGTGGACGTGGCCGACGGTCGGGTCTGGATTCGCTTCGCCGACTACTTCCAGGCTCCGCTGAGGCTCACCCCGCCGGAGGGACTGGCCCTGGTGGCCGCAGGGGCCGCTCTCCTCGCTGTGCCCGGCGCCGACGGCGACGGCGCCCTGGCTCGGGCCCTGGCCAAGGTGGAGACAGTTCTCGGCGTCGGTGCCGGCGAATCATTCGACGTCGAGCTGGGCGCCGTCCACCAGCCGGTGCTCGACGCCGTCCGCCAGGGGACGGACCAGCATCGCATGGTGGAGATCAGCTACTACTCGTTCGGTCGTGACGGTCACAGCGAGCGGCTGGTGCACCCGTGGCGGGTGTTCAACCATGCCGGGCAGTGGTATGTCGACGGCTGGTGCGAACGGGCCGGGGCCGAGCGGCTCTTCCGGGTGGACCGCATCAGCTCCGCCCTGCTGACCGACCGTCGATTCGACGCGCCGACGCCCAAGAAGTCCGCCGAGCATGTCTTTGCCCCCGACTCCGACGACCCGGTCATCGTGTTGGATCTCGATCCTCCCGCCCACTGGATCGCCGAGCAGTACCCCAACGAGGGTGTCGAGGAGCGCGCGGGGGGCCGTCTGCGGGTCCGCCTGCGCTCCGGCCAACCGGCGTGGCTGGAGCGGCTGCTGCTGCGGGCCGGACCCCACGCCACGGTCATCGAGGGAGACATGGTGTTGCGCTCCCGGGCCGCCGCCCGCGTCCTGGAGCGGTACGGGAGGTCCTGAGCCGGGGGCGTCCGGGACAGAGGGCTGCGGTTCTGTAGGGTCATGGCCGCAATGACCGACGCGGTGACGAGCAGAGCAACCAGCGGGACCCCAAACCCGCCGGGTGGACCTCGGTCGCGAGCGCATGCCAGACGCTCGTCGGCGCGAAGCCTTGTGGAGTGGGTCGCCATCCTGGTGGCCGCCGTGCTCGTCGCCTTCGTCCTTCAACGCTTCGTCGTCCAGGCGTTCTACATCCCGTCAGGATCGATGGAGACCACCCTCATCCCCGGCGACCGGGTGCTCGTCAACAAGCTCAGCTACGACCTCCATGAGGTTCACCGCGGCGACATCGTCGTATTCTCCAAGCCGGTATCGGACACGACGCCCAACATCAAAGATCTGATCAAGCGGGTCATCGGGCTGCCGGGGGAGCAGATCTCCTCCGGTCCCGACGGGACCGTGCTGATCAATGGGAAACCCATCTCCCAGCCGTGGCTGACGGCGACGGCGCAAGCCAGCCCGGGCCCGGCGATAACCCCGCAGGTCATTCCCCGGGGCGACTACTTCATGATGGGTGACAACCGGGGCGACTCGGCGGATTCGCGCATCATCGGGCCAATTCCGGGCCACCTGATCATCGGTCGTGCCTTCGTCCGGGTGTGGCCAGTGTCCAGCGTCAACTTCTTCTGAACGGTCCGCTCACGACAGGACGCTCAGCATCAGCGCCACGTCGTCGCAGTACACGGCATCGATGCCCATCCCCACCAGACGGGTGAGGGCGTCGACCTTCTGAGCGTCCCAGGCGAAGGCGCTGACGTCGTAGCTCTGGACCGCCGCCACGCTCGGTGGGTTCCACGCTTGGTGGTGCAGGTTCAAGGCGGACACGCCGCAGGCCACGAGGTGGCGGGAGTGGTCAGAGAGGATCGCTACCACGCTCTCCGTGGAGGTGTCCCGATAGGGATGAGGCAGGCCGGTCAGGCGGTGCAGGGTGGTTGAGTGAACGAGGTTGGCGTCGGCGTCGAGACGCCGCCAGGCCTGGAGGGATACCAGGTACGGCGAGCACAACCACAGCCGGGACGCGGCGCCCACCTGGCGGGCGAGGGCAAGCAGGGGAGCGGCGGCATCGTCGTCCTTGACGTCGATCGACAACTCGAAGTCCGTGCCACACCGCAGGTACAGATCCACCAGTGAAGGGACATGGTCGGGGAGGGCGTCGTGGGTGAGGGACCGTATGGGGTAGCGGCGTAGCCCGACCCGGAAGGCGCCGTCGTGGTCGAGGACCACGACGCCGTCGGCGCTCAACCAGACGTCGGTCTCCAGAGCCCTGGCCCCCAGGGCCAGGGCCTTGGTGAACGAGGCGAGCGTGTTGTCCCGGCACTCGGAGCGGGCCCCCCGGTGGGCGAAGCCGATGGTACGCCCGGGTTCCGAGGAGGTCACGATGGCATCATCGCTCGCCGGGGAGGAGCAAGTAGCATTACGGCGTGATCAGCTCGTGGTGGTGGATGTCTCTCGGCACCGCCGGGCTGGGTGCCGTGGTGCTGGGCGTGGTCGGGCGAGCTCTGCGGGCGGAGGCGGCTGCGGTCGCCGTGGCCGCGGTCGCGGTCGATCGGGCCCGGGCGGCGATCGACGAGCGTTGATCCGACGGTGGGCAGATCAGGTGCGGGCGCCGGTGTGTAGCGATGTCGCCTTCGGTACACTTCGCTCGTGCTGAACTTCAGCCCCGAGAAGCTCCTCTTGGTCGGGATCCTTGCCCTGGTCGTGCTCGGCCCCCATCGCCTGCCCCAGGCGGCGAGGACCCTCGGACGGGTGTTGGCGGAGGTACGCCGGGTCTCGGGTTCGTTCCAGACCGAGGTCCGCGACGCCCTGACCGAACCTCGCGACGCGCTGTCCAATGCGGTCGGAGATCTCGGCCTGACCGATCTGCGCTCATCGGTGCGTGACACCATGACCGGGGCGGTGAGCCCCTTCACCACGGCGATCAACTCCCCGGGGTCGACCGCCGTCGCCCCAGCCCCCCCGGCTGCCGCTCTCGGGCCTCCTCCTGTGCCTGATGACCCCGCCCTCAACTGAACGCCGCGCCATGGCCCTGACCGAAGATCGCATCCCATCCCCACCCCGCCCGTCGGACGATCTGGCCAAGATGACGCTGGTCGAGCATCTGAGCGAGCTGCGCAACCGGCTGATCGTGAGCATCATCGCCGTGATCGCCATGACCACCGTGTCGTGGTTCCTCTATCCCCACCTCCTCGACTTCATGATCAGGCCGTATCACCAGTACTTCCAGCACCATCTGGGGAGAAAGGACATCTCGCAGGGCCAGCTGGTGACCAGCAGCCCGCTCGAGGGCTTCACCACCCGCTTGAAGATCAGCGGCTACGGCGGGATCGCCCTGTCGTCGCCGGTGCTGCTGTGGGAGCTGTGGCGCTTCATCACCCCAGGCTTGCACAAGAACGAGAAGCGCTACATCGTCCCGTTCGTCAGCGCTGCGATCGTGTTGTTCGCCGGGGGGGTGACCACCGCCATCTTCGTGTTCCCCAAGGCGCTGGACTGGCTGATCAACGTGAGCGGTCCTGGCGTGGTCCCGCTGTTCTCACCGCAGAAGTACCTCACCCTGTACGTGCTCATGTGCCTCATCTTCGGGGCCGTGTTCATGTACCCGCTGATCGTGATCTTCCTCGAGCTCTCCGGGGTGGTGCCCAGCGCCAGATGGCGCAAATGGCGGCGCCCAGCCATCGTCATCATCGCCCTGATCGCCGCGGTGATCACGCCCAGCAGCGACCCATTCTCGTTCATGGCCATGGCCATACCCATGCTGATCTTCTACGAGGGTGCGATCCTGGTCGGACGCGTCCTCGGCAAGTGACGGCACTGCGATCAGCTCGCCGACCGATGTCCGCCGACGGTTCGTCGCTGACGCCGGGTTCGGTCTCGACGACTTCCAGATCAGGGCGCTCGATGCCATCGACGACGGGTGCAACGTGGTCGTCGCCGCCCCCACCGGCTCGGGCAAGACCGTCGTGGCCGCCTACGCCCTGCAACGGGCCCTGGCGGAAGGCCGCAAGGCCTTCTACACCACGCCCCTGAAGGCACTGTCCAACCAGAAGTACGCGGAGTTGGTGCGTCGGCACGGGTCGACGGCGGTCGGCCTGCTCACCGGGGACAACGCCGTCAACGGGTCCGCCCCCCTGGTGGTCATGACCACCGAGGTGCTGCGCAACATGATCTACGCCGCATCCCCGGCGCTCCAGGGGCTCCGCTACGTCGTGCTCGACGAGGTCCACTACCTGCAGAACACCTATCGGGGCCCGGTCTGGGAGGAGGTGATCATCCACGCACCAGCAGACGTGGAGCTGGTGTGCCTGTCGGCGACAGTGTCCAACGCCGGGGAGCTGGCCGACTGGATCCGCGCCGTGCGAGGTGAGACCACAACCATCGTCGAGGAACGCCGCCCCGTCGATCTCCACGACCTGTACCTGGTCGGCGATCGCGGCTCCGATCATCTTGTGCTGCTGCGCACCCTGGTCGATGGCCGACCCAACGCCGAAGCCGTCGCCCTCGACACCAAGAGCGTCCGCCAGCCCGGGCCCCGGGGTCGCTACCGTAACCGCCTGTACACGCCGAGGCGGCCCGAGATCGTCGAGCGCCTCGACCAGTCCGGGATGCTCCCGGGCATCTTCTTCATCTTCAGCAGGGCAGCCTGTGATGATGCGGTACGGGGTTGCCTCCGTGAGGGGCTCAGGTTGACGACCGTCGAGGAGCGCCGACAGGTGCGGGCCATCGCCGACGCCCACCTCGACGCTCTCACCGACGAGGACCTCCGGCTGCTGGATCACGCGGCGTGGATCTCCGGGCTCGAGGCCGGCTTCGCCGCCCACCACGCGGGGATGGTGCCCCCGTTCAAGGAAGCCGTCGAGGCGTGCTTCGCGGCCGGGCTGGTGAAGGTGGTCTTCGCCACCGAGACCCTCTCGCTGGGCATCAACATGCCGGCCCGGACCGTCGTGATCGAGAAGCTTACGAAGTTCACCGGAGAACGCCACGAGTTCCTGACCGCCGGGGAGTACACCCAACTCATCGGCCGGGCCGGGCGGCGAGGCATCGACGATGTGGGCTACGCCGTGGTGCCCTGGTCGCCCTTCGTCACCTTCGAGCAGGTGGCCAGCCTGGCCGGCGACCGGCGCTTCGTGCTGACGAGCAGCTTTCGGCCCACCTACAACATGGCCGCCAACCTGATTCGGCGCTACCCGCCGGCGGAGGCCCACCATCTCTTGAACCTGTCGTTCGCCCAGTACCAGGCCGACGGAGACATCGTGCGCCTCGAGACCCAGCTGGCCCGAAGCCAGGGGACGCTCGACGAGGCGGCGAGGGGGGCGGTATGTGACCGAGGCGACGCGAGGGAGTACCGGCGCCTACTGCGGGCCAGCGAGGAGGCGGCTCGCCAGCGGCCGTCCATGACCGCGGCCGTCAGCGCCTCACTGGAGCGGGTGCGCCCCGGTGACGTGCTGGTGGTGCCAGGCGGGCGATCGGGGGGAAGGGTTG
>JALYVP010000176.1 GCA_030853185.1 Actinomycetota bacterium
GCTCAGCGTCGAGGGCCCACGCCAGGCCGGCCGCCGCCGCCACCTCGGCGCCGGCCGCCCCCGTCGGATCGCCCACCAGGCCGGGCAGGGCCCGTTCCACCAGGCCGGTATCGAGGTCACCAGCGACCACATCGGGATGGTCGAGAAGGTCGCAGAGGAAACCGATGTTGGTGGTCACCCCGAGCACCACCGTGCCCCCCAGGGCGCGGCGCAGCCGCCGCCGGGCCTGGTCACGATCGGAGCCCCAGGCGACCACCTTGGCCAACATGGGGTCGTAGTCGGTTCCGACCTCGGTGCCGGCGGCCAGCGACGAGTCGACCCGGATGCCCTCCCCCACCGGCTCCGAGTAGCCGCGGACGAGCCCGCTGGCCGGAAGGAAGCCGCGGGACGGGTCCTCGGCGTAGATCCGGGCCTCCATGGCGTGGCCGCGTGGGGTCAGATCCGTCCGGACCTGACCGAGGGGCTCGCCGTTGGCCACCCGTATCTGCCAGGCCACCAGGTCGAGGCCCCACACCATCTCGGTGACGGGATGCTCGACCTGCAGCCGGGTGTTCATCTCCATGAAGAAGTACTCATCGGGGCGATCGGCGGACACGAGCAGCTCGACAGTGCCGGCGCCCACATACCCGCAGGCCCGGGCGGCGTCGATGGCACTGGTGCCCAGACGGGCCCGGGTGGCCTCGTCGAGCAACGGCGAGGGCGCCTCCTCGATGATCTTCTGGTGCCGGCGCTGCAGGCTGCACTCCCGCTCGCCCAGGGCCACGATGGATCCGTGGCCGTCCGCCAGGACCTGCACCTCGATGTGGCGCGGCCGCGAGATCCACCGTTCCACCAGGATGGTGTCGTCGCCGAAGGCGGCGCGCGCCTCTCGGCGGGCCGACCCGATCTGGGTGGCCAGGTCCGCCGCGTGGTCCACCAGTCGCATCCCCTTGCCGCCGCCGCCGGCCGACGGCTTGAGCAGCACCGGCAAGCCGATAGAGAGGGCGGCGGCGATCAGGGCCTCGTCGTCCAGGCCGGCCTCGTCGCAGCCGGGGACGACGGGAACACCGGCGGCGGCCACGGTGCGCTTGGCCGCGATCTTGTCGCCCATCGTCTCGATGGCCGAGGCAGGTGGGCCGATCCATGTCAGCCCGGCATCGACGACGGCCCGGGCGAATGCGGCCCGCTCGGCCAGGAACCCGTACCCGGGATGGATGGCGTCAGCCCCCGAAGCGGCGGCGGCGGCCAGCACCGCATCGACGTCGAGGTAGCTGCGGGCGGCCGGCGCCGGGCCGAGGCGCACCGCCATGTCCGCCTCGGCCACGTGGCGGGCGTCGGCGTCGGCGTCGCTGTAGACGGCGATCGACCGGATGCCGAGGTGGGCGAGGGTGGCGAAGATGCGAACAGCGATCTCGCCCCGGTTGGCCACCAGCACCGAGGTGATGGGGTGCCGCGAGGGCGGGCTGGGCGACACAGGCTCGGACATGGGCTACATCCGGAACACGCCGTAGCGGACGTCGGCGAGGGGGGCGTTGGCCGCCGCCGAGAGGGCCAGTCCGAGCACCGTGCGGGTGTCGGCCGGATCGATGACTCCGTCGTCCCAGATCCGGGCGGTGGCGTAGTAGGGGTGGCCCTGGCGCTCGTACTGGTCGCGGACCGGCGCCTTGAAGGCCTCCTCGTCGGCGGCCGCCCACTCTCCGCCGCGTCCCTCGATCTGGTCCCGGCGGACGGTGGCCAGCACCGAGGACGCCTGTTCGCCACCCATGACCGAGATGCGGGCGTTGGGCCACATCCAAAGGAACCGGGGCGAGTACGCCCGCCCGCACATGGAGTAGTTGCCGGCGCCGTAGCTCCCGCCGATCACGACGGTGAACTTGGGGACCCGGGCGCACGCCACGGCGGTGACCATCTTGGCCCCGTGCTTGGCGATCCCACCGGCTTCGTAGTCCCGGCCGACCATGAACCCCGAGATGTTCTGCAGGAACACCAGCGGGATGCGGCGCTGGTCGCACAGCTCGATGAAGTGGGCGCCCTTCATGGCTGATTCGGAGAACAACACCCCGTTGTTGGCCACCAGGCCGACCGGGTGGCCGTGCAGGCGGGCGAAGCCGCACACCAGGGTGGAGCCGTACTCGGCCTTGAACTCCCCGAACCGGCTGCCGTCGACGATCCGGGCAATGACCTCGCGCACGTCGTAGGGGCGGCGAAGATCGGCGGAGACCACCCCGTAGAGCTGGTCGGGATCGACAGCGGGCGCCTCCGTGGGAGCCACCTCCCACGGTTGTGGGGGCCGGGGGGCCAGGGTAGAGATGATCCCACGCACGATGCCGAGGGCGTGGCGGTCGTCGGTGGCCAGGTGGTCGGTGACCCCGGACCGGCGGGCATGCAGGTCGCCGCCCCCGAGATCCTCGGCGGTGACCACCTCACCGGTCGCCGCCTTCACCAGCGGCGGGCCGCCGAGGAAGATCGTCCCCTGGCCGGCGACGATGACGGCCTCGTCGGCCATGGCCGGCACGTAGGCACCGCCGGCCGTGCAGCTGCCCAGCACCGCCGCCACCTGGGGGATCCCCTCGGCCGACATGGTGGCCTGGTTGTAGAAGATGCGTCCGAAGTGCTCCCGGTCGGGGAACACCTCGTCCTGGGCGGGCAGGAACGCCCCGCCGGAGTCCACCAGGTAGATGCACGGCAGGCGGTTGTGGCGGGCCACCTCTTGGGCCCGGAGGTGCTTCTTGACCGTGATCGGGAAGTACGTGCCGCCCTTGACGGTTGCGTCATTGGCCACGATGACGCACTCGCGGCCTGCCACCCTACCGACCCCGGTGATGATCCCGGCGCCCGGCGCCTCGTCGTCGTAGAGGCCGTGGGCGGCCAGCGGCGACAACTCGAGGAAGGGCGAACCGGCGTCGAGCAGCACCCCGACGCGGTCTCGGGGCAGCAACTTGCCTCGCTTGGTGTGGCGGTCCCGAGACGTCTCAGGCCCGCCGGTGGCGACCTGCGCCAGCTGCGCCGCCAGGTCGGCGGCCAGGGCCCGGTTGGCGTCCACGTTGGCCGCAAACGCCTCGCCGGCCGGATCGGCGCGTGACACCAGGGCGGGCCAGGCGTGAATCGGGGCTGCCATCGCCGCATGATGGTAGCCACCCGGCCACCGACGGCCGCCCGCGACTCGACGTCGTAGGATGGGCGTATGGGGGATGTGGTGAACAGGGAGGACTCGTCGGTCGTCAGACGGGTCGCGGTGGTGTCTTCGAAGATCCACCAGAATCGCGACGTTGTCGTCAACGACGTGCGCGATGTGGTGGTGGCCCAGATCCCGACGCTCGACGACGACGAGCTGGTCCAGATCCTGCTCGAAGCAACGCCACCCGCAGCAACCTGATCCGCCGGCTGATCTCCGGTGAGCAGCTCGACATCGACTCCACCGAGCTGGAGCTGCGCTACCGCCTCCGGGGACGCCACCTGGGGGTGGTGGCCTGGATGGCGGACGGGGCGCCGACCGACCGGCCATGGAGCTGGCCCTGCACGCCTGCCACTGGTTCGGCGACCGAGTGCTGGTGGGCCCCTCCGCGCCGGCCGCCGGCGCCGGCTGACCGTCGTCATTGCGGCCGGCCCGGGGCCGGCCGGGCCGGGCCAGGAAGGCCCGGTACGTGGGGGCCGCGGACCACGTCGTCGAAGAGCAGCATGGTGCGGGTGCTGCGCACCTCGTCCATGGCCAGCAGGCGGGCCAGGACCACGTCGCGCAGGTTGTCGGTGCTGGTGGCCCGGACCAGCACGACGAAGTCGAAATCTCCCGATGTCAGGCCCACGAACTCCACCTCGGGGACAGCCAGGAGCTGGCTCTTCATGGGCCGCCACTGGCCCTGATCGACCCGCAGGAAGACCAGGGCACTGACCTCATGGCCCAACCGGCGGGGGTCGACCCGGGCCCCGTAGCCGGTGATGACACCCGTCGCCGTCAACCGCTCGACGTGGTTGTAGGCACTGGCCCTCGACACGTTCGCCCGCCGGGCCACCTCGGTCACCGAGAGACGGCCGTCGTCGATCAGGATCCGCAGGATGGCCCGGTCAATGTCATCGAGGACGACCGACCCGGTCTCGTGTTCGCTGGACGATGTGGTACCGATGAGGGGGAGCCTAGGCGCGAACCGTCCGATGATTCCCGGATCTGGTGGACGGTTGGAACCGCCGGTGGGATGGTCAGCTTATGACCGTCATCGATCGTTCCGCCCCTCGCACCTCGGCACCGCCGGTGGTCGTCGACGGCGTCCACCTGACCCTCGCCCAGGTCGCCGCCGTGGCCCGCCGGGAGACGGCCGTCGCGCTCTCCGCCGATCCCGCCGTCACCGCCCGCATCGAGGCGACGCGTGACCTCTGTCGAACCCTGGTCGACAGGGGCGTGCCCATCTACGGCGTCACGACCGGTTTCGGCGACTCGGTGCGCCGCCAGATCGATCCCCGCCGTGCGGCCGAGCTGCAGGCTCACCTGATCCGCAACTTGGGCTGCGGCACCGGTCCCGTGACCAGCGACGCCGCCGGCCGGGCCATCACGTTGATCCGGGCCAACACCCTCGCCCGGGGTCACTCCGGGGTGCGCACGGCGGTGGTGACGGCCCTGCTGGACCTCCTCGATGCCGGCATCACTCCGCTGATCCCCGAGGAGGGGTCCGTCGGGGCCAGCGGCGACCTGGTGCCCCTGTCCTACCTGGCGGGGGCGGTGACCGGCACCCGGCAGGTCCGCGTCAACGGCGAGACGTGCGAGGGGGTCGACGCCCTGCGCCGGTCCGGCCTCGAGCCGCTGCAGCTGGAGGCCAAGGAGGGACTGGCCCTGGTGAACGGGACGGCGTTCATGGCCGGGATCGCCGCCTTGGCGACCGTCGACGCCCGGCGCCTGGCCGCCCTGGCCGACGCCTGCACGGCGATGGCCACGGAGGTCCTGATGGGGATCTCTACCCCCTTCCACCCCTTCATCCACGACGTGGCCAAGCCCCACCCAGGCCAGGTCCAGTCTGCGGCCCGGACACGGGCCCTGCTCGAGGGCAGCTCCCTGGCCCAGCCCTACCAGGCCGTCGTGGAGCGGGCCGGCACCAGCAACGGGGGCTTCCGCCAGCTGGAGGTGGCCATCCAGGACAAGTACTCGCTGCGCTGCGCCCCCCAGTTCACCGGGGTGCTGTGGGACACGTTGGCTTGGGTGGAGCGCTGGCTGGAGACCGAGATCAACGCCACCACCGACAACCCCCTCTTCGACACCGAGACGGCGACGGTGGTCAGCGGCGGCAACTTCTCGGGTGGCCACGTGGCGCTGGCCATGGACGCCCTGAAGACGGCGGTGGCCAGTGTGGCCGACCTCCTGGACCGCCAGATGGAGCTCGTCGTCGACGAGAAGTTCAGCAACGGGCTCACCCCCAACCTCGTTCCGCCCCGGGACGACGGCGACCCGCGGCGGGGCCTCGACCACGGGTTCAAGGGCATGCAGCTGGCCTGCTCGTCGCTGACCGCTGACGCCCTCAGCCGGTGCATGCCCCTGTCGGTGTTCTCCCGCTCCACCGAGTGCCACAACCAGGACAAGGTGTCCATGGGATCGACCGCGGCCCGGACCGCCCGCGACGTGGTGGCCTTGACGGAGAAAGTCGCCGCCATCCACCTTCTCGCCCTCTGCCAGGCGGCAGACCTGCGGGGTGCCGACCGGTTGGGGGCGACCAGGGAGCTGCATCGCCGGGTGCGGTCCCACGTCCCCGCCCTGGGCGAGGACCGGCGCATGGACGGCGACATCGCCACCGTCATCGACCTGCTGCACGCCGGCCAGCTCGACATCTGACAACGGCTTCCGGCTGCCGGCCGGGTGTCGTCCGCGCTACCTTCAGCGCACGACGCCGAGGGGGCCCGATGATCGACGCCACAACCACGACCCGCATGCGACGAGTCTTCGGCTGGGGCCGGATGGCGGTCGGAGCGCTCCTGAGCCTGGCTCCGCGCCTGGCCGGCACCTTGTGGTACGGCCACGAGCCGAGCCGCGCCGCCCAGATGGCGTTGCGGGGCTGGGCGCACGCGATCTGGCCATCGGCGTGGGCACCGCCCTGGCGGCCGGTGACGCCGCCCGCCCGTTCGCCTTGTTCGGTGTCTGGTTGAGCCGCCGGCCCTGACGATGCCCATCTGCGAGGACCGCATCGTCATCGTCACCGGGGCCGGCAACGGGATCGGCCGGGCCCACGCCTTGGCGTTCGCGGCCGAGGGGGGCAAGGTCGTGGTCAATGATCTCGGTGGCGCCCGCGACGGTTCGGGGTCCTCCGCCGGAGCGGCCCGATCAGTCGTCGACGAGATCACCGGCGCCGGGGGCGAGGCCGTGGCCAGCGGCGAGGACATCTCGCAGTGGGCGGGAGCGGAGCGGCTGGTCGATCAGGCGGTGACCCACTTGGGGGGCTCGACGTGGTGGTCAACAACGCAGGCATCCTCCGGGACCGGATGCTGGTCAACGTGACCGAGGCGGAATGGGACGCGGTGATCGGTGTCCACCTGAAGGGCACCGCTGCCGTCGCCCACCATGCAGCCGCCTACTGGCGCGACGAGTCGAAGGCCGGCCGGACACGCCAGGCCCGCCTGATCAACACCAGCTCTCCGTCGGGCCTGTTCGGCAACGTCGGCCAGGCCAACTACGGCGCGGCCAAGGCGGGAATCGCGGCGCTGTCGATCATCGCCGCCGAGGAGCTGGCCCGCTACGGCGTCACCGTCAACGTCGTCGCCCCCACCGCCCTGACCCGCATGACCGAGGACCTGACCGGGCTGAGTCGGCGGGCCGAGGCCACCGAGACCGGCTTCGAGCCGCTGGCCCCGGAGAACATCTCCCCGATCGTCGTGTGGCTGGGCTCCACCGGGTCGGCAGCGGTGACGGGCCGATGCTTCTCGGTGCACGGCGGCCGCATCGCCGTCAACGAGGGGTGGGCCAACGGGCCGACGGTGGACAAGGGCGAGCGCTGGGAGCCCGAGGAGCTGGGCCACGTCATTCCCGACCTCGTCGCCCGGGCTGCCGTCAACGCGGGGATGGACGGGCAGCGCCCGCCGAGTTGACCGGGCCGGGGGAACTGCCCGGCCCATGCGGTTGCGAACCGTGCCACTGCACATGGCGGGGCGGGGGGAACTGAAGGTACATGCGGACCTCGTCGAAGCGGTCATCGCCTACCGCCAGGACGTTGGGCAGGCGGCCGTACACGGCGAAGCCGAGCGACTCGTACAGAGCGATGGCCAGGTGGTTGTTGCCTCGCACGCCGAGCGACAGGGTCTCGATGGCGGCGCCCCGGGCGTCGTCGATGAGGGCGGCGGTCACCCTTCGGCCGAGGGAACTCCCCCGGGCCTCGGGGTGGGCCATGATCTTGACGATGTCGGCCATGTTGGCGAAGACGGGCGAGGCGCCCCGGCGCCACGCCCCGAGGGCCTGGGGCACCGAGTCGACGGTCGCCACGCAC
>JALYVP010000177.1 GCA_030853185.1 Actinomycetota bacterium
AGACCGGCCCGAGGCCGGTTGCTGGGAGGGATCTCGGTGGGGGGGCGTAGGCACGAGCGGTGCCAGGTAGGTGTCGGCCCCGCCACAGACTGGGGGCATGTCCTTTTTGCGCCGCCTCCTTCCCGCTGTGGCCCTGGGAGCCGTGGTGCTCTGCGGATGCGGGGGATCCTCCTCGCCTGCGCCGACCGCCAGCCCGGCTGACGCCGCCTTCGTCCGTCACATGCTCCCCCACCACCAACGGGCACTGCAGGTCGGTGCGCTGGCCGCCCAGAAGGGGAACGACCCCCGGGTGCGAGCGTTCGGCCAGCGGATCATCGCCGAGCAGACGCCCGAGGAGCAACGCCTGGCCGGCTGGGTGACGACCCTGCACCTGGCCCGCCAGCCCGGTGACGCCATGATGGCCGACGGCTACATCACCGACGGCGAGCTCGGTCGCCTGCGGACCGAGGCCGGTCCCACCTTCGATCACGACTTCCTGCTGCTGTCGGCCAGAAGCGAGAGCGGTGCTGCGACCATGGCCGAGGAGGAGCTGGCCGGTGGCGCCTACCCGCCGGCCCGGACCCTGGCCACCTCCATCGCCGGCGCCCCCCACAGCGAGATCCCCCAGCTGCGAGCGTTGGCCGCCGGCCTGGCGAGGTGAGCCCGCCCGATGGCGCTCAACGGCGGCTGGCGTCAGGGTCCATGGCTGCGGTAGGAAGCTGACAGCTATGCGCCCAGCCCAAGGAGACTACCCGTGGCCACCCGCACCACCACCGCCGGCACCGCTTCGTCGGGACGCCGCTCGGACTATGTCGTTCCGGTGATTCATGCCAAGGTTCCGGCGTCAGTTGGAGACGGCGTTTTCTGGGCCTTCGTCGGCGTGGCTTTAGCCGGCGTTGTCGACCCACCCCTTGCCGCCTTTGCCGCCGTCGGTTTCCTGGTCGCCCGGCGGCGCAGGCAAGGCGTGCCCTCGACCTGAAGCGTGGCCCGACCCGGCCGCCGCCTGCCGTTCACTCAAACGTTACGCAATTCACAGCGAGCAGGAAACAATCCGCCGGTATCCTCAGGTCAGGGAGTTGCAGGCCGGTGGGTGCCCCCCCTACTCACTGGCCTCCTCCCCCTCTTTTGGGTCTTTCGCCGTTCATCGACCCGCCGCTCAGCCGGTTGGGACCGTCACGGGGTGGACACGGTGAAGAAGTCCCGGTCCTCGGGGGCGGGTCCGAGGAAGCGGGTGGCAGCCCGCTGCATCTGCGGGTACAGCTTGACGGCATTGATCTGGGAGCGGTCGGCCGGGTTGGGGTGGTTGAACAGGTTGAAGGTGACCCACTCGGGGTTGATGTCGAGGGTCATGGCCCGCACCGCCCCCGCTCGCTGCAGGGACTCGGCGAGGGTCTTGGCGGTGAGGGCCGGGCCGGCCACGTAGACCAGGGCGCCGTTGGCGGTGACACCGACCCCGGACCGGGCGACGACGGTGCTGCTGCCGAGCGTGGCTCCCCAGATGCGGGCGTCGCGATAGGTGGCGTCGGGAGCGATGTGACCGTTGTCGACCAGGGGAACCAGGTTCTGCAGGACGGCCTCGACGTCGGGACCCATGGTCACCTCGGTCCCCCACCCCCCGACATTGATCCGGCCGTCCTTGTAGAGGACGACCGATGCCGCTCCCGGCCGTAGGGGAATGGCCGTCCGACCGTCGAGGGAGAAGCCGCCCTGGGCGTCGGCGAACCGGAACCCTCCGTTGAAGGCGGCTATCGCATGGGCGGCGGCGGCGCCGGCGATGTCCGGGGGTTGGCTCCAGGCGCCGCCAGGTTCCTGGCTGCCCGGAACCAACTGGACGCGCAGGGAGGTGGGGTCGATCCACACCGCGGTGGTTATCTGGCTCGTGTAGAGGGTGTCGGCGCGGTACTGGGCGACGAACATCCCCGGATGGCCGGTGAGCAGCGGTCCGGTCGGCTGCCACTGCCCCTCGCCCGGCAGCCCGGGGGACACCACGAGGGGGACCGGGGGCGGGGCGGCCAGATGGTGGGCGGAGCCGGCAGGGGCGTGCAGGTTGGCAGGGTGGGGCACGGCGTTGAGGGCCCGGGGATGGCCACCGGGGGCGGGTGCCTGCGACGAGTAGTACCACCGCTCCAGCGGGTTGACCACGATCCCCGCATGGTGGCCCCGCAACCAGTCGGCCCACTTGGCGTTGAAGTTGGCGTTCCCCGGGGTGCTCAACGCTCCCACGACCGATGCCGAGGTGAACAGGCCGAGGAGGGCGAACCCGGCGATGGCGGCTCGCAGAGCCCACCGCCGCCGCGGCTCACGGCTGCCCCGACGGACGCCCCGGTCCTGGGGGACCATCCTGAAGTAGGGGTCGGGGTAGTCGTAGACGGGGTGCGGTTGCCCACCGGCCCGGCGGTGATCGACGCTCATCGGCGCCGGTGCCCGCTGGTCCGGGATCCTCGTCTTGATCGTTGTCGGGGGATGGGGAACAACCTCCCGGCCTCCTCGTCACGTCGGGCCCAGGCGAGAGCCCACTGTGGCGGAGGGACGCTGAAGCAACGCTGAAGGCGCCTCAGCCCTGGGGGGAGGCGGTCGCCCGCGGCGATGGGAGGACCACGACGATGCGGGCGCCGACTGCCCCGTCGGTGAAGGCCACACGACCCTGGTGCCGGACGACGATGTCGCGGACGATGGCCAGGCCCAGCCCCGCCCCCCCGGCGTCGTGGCTGCGCGACTCGTCGAGGCGGGTGAAGCGTTCGAAGACGACCTCCCGCTCGGCGGGCGAGATCCCAGGGCCGTCGTCGCTGACGACCAGCTGCACCGTCCCGTCGTCGCCGGGCGCCACCGTGACCACGACCTCCCTCCGGGCGTGGCGCTGGGCGTTGTCCACCAGGTTGGCTACCACCTGACGAGCTTGGGAGGCGCTGATCAGGGCATGGACGCCCTCGGCGACCTCAGCGCGAACGGGGACACCGTCGAGTGCCTCACGGGCCCGGATCTCGTCGGTGACGATGGCTCCGACGTCGACCGGCTCGGTGGTCGGGGGACGGCGGTCCGCTTCCAGGCGGGCGAGGACCAGCAGCGAGGTGACCAGGCGTTCCATCCTCGCCTCGTCGAGAAGGATGTCGTGGGCCGCGGCCGGCCAGTCGGTCGCCGCGCCACCGCTCAGGCCCACCTCGAGCTCGGTGCGGATGGCCGCCAACGGGCTGCGCAGCTCGTGGGAGGCATCGGCGACGAAGCGCCGTTGTTGCGCAGAGGACGCCTCGAGACGGTCGAGCATCGAGTTCATGGTTTGGGCCAGGCGGGCCACCTCGTCCTCCACCGGCGGATGGGGCACCCGTCGGTGCAGGTCGTGGTCGGTGATCTCCGCCACCTCGGCCCGGATGAGATCGATGGGGCGCAGGGCCCGACCGACGATCACCCAGGTGGTGGCGGCCACCAGGACGAGCAGGAACGGCAGCCCGATGGCCAGCCCGAGGATCACCGTCTGCACGGCGGCGTCGGTGGCCTCCAGGGACACGGCACTGAAGACGGTCACCGGGTGACCGTTGAGCTGGGCGCCGAGGGCGATGAGCAGCGACGGGCCGCCGTCGGTGGCGGTGATGGTCTGCACCCGGTGGACCAGGCGCTGATCGCCGAGCGGCACGAAGGGGGCGACGGCCGGCTCTCCGGCGATGTTGGCCGACGCGGCGATGACCCGGTTCTGCTGGTCGACCACCTGGGACAACGTCGTTTCCTCGTTGGGGGAGGCGAGCACGCCCGGGAGATGGCCCGACGCCGCCAGGTCGGCGACGTTGACGGCCTGGCTGATGGCCACGCTCTGGCGGTTGTGCTCCAGCGACGACGTGAGCACCTTGACCAACATGGCACCGCCGGCGGCCACGGCCACCGCCACCACCACAGTGGCGGCGACGGTGGTGCGCACCCGGACCGTTCCGAACCGCCGCAGGCGACGCCTACGCACCGGTGCCGACCAGCTTGTAGCCCACCCCCCGGATGGTCTGGATGCTCTGGCGGTCGAACGGCGCGTCGATCTTGCGCCGCAGGGCACTGACGTGCACCTCCACCAGGTTGGTGCCGCCCTCGAAGCTGAAATCCCAGAGGTGATCGAGCATCTCGCCCTTGGTCACGACCTCCCCGGCCCGGCGCAGCAGGTACTCGAGGACACTGAACTCCTTGGCGGTCAGGTCGACGACGACGTCGCCGCGGCTGCAGTGGTGAGCGCCGGGATCCAACTGGAGGTCATCGCAGCGCAGCACGGCCGGCCGTTCCGCCCCGCCGCGGCGCAACAGGGCCCGAAGGCGGGCGACCAGGACGACAAAGGAGAACGGTTTGGTCAGGAAGTCATCGGCGCCGGTGTCGAGGGCCTCCGCCTCGTCGAGCTCGCCGTCCTTGGCCGTGAGCATCAGGATGGGGGTCCAGTTGCCGGCGTCGCGCAGGTTGGCGCACAGCTGGAACCCGTTGACGCCCGGCAGCATGATGTCGAGGATGATGGCGTCGTAGGGGTTCTCGGAGGCCAACCACCGCCCCTCGGTGCCGTCCAGAGCGACATCGACGGCGAAGCCCTCCGACTCCAGTCCCCGTTTGACGGCCGAAGCCAGTCGCTTCTCGTCTTCGACGACCAAGACCTTCATGGGAGGACTATGACCCGAAGAACCTGAAGCCAACCTGAAGCCGGCCTGGCCGGCGGCTGCAGCCCCCGCCGTCGGGGTCAGAGCAGGTTCCGGCGGCGCAGGAGGATGAGCAGCCCAGCACCGGGTACCACGGGGAGCCAGTAGGTGATGAAGCGGTAGGCGAGCACACCTGCCACGACGGGTGCCACCTGTCCGGTGATGCCGCTGAGGCCGGCGATGAGGGCCGGCTCGACGACCCCGACCCCGCCCGGCGTGGGACTGAGGGCGGCCACGGCCGAAGCGACCAGCAGCACCGTGATCGCCGGTAGGAGCCCGATGTGGACACCGAAGGCCCACAGCGATGCGGCCAGGGCCACGCCGTAGGCGGCCGTGATCCCGGCCGAGCCTCCGAACAGGGCCGCGGCCCGCCGCCGGCACCTCAGGGTCCCGGCCAGATCTCGCGCCGTCGCCCGGCACATCCCGGCCAGGCGCCCCTTCGCCGACCGGATCCAGGCCCCGGCGGCGACCACGCCGACGGCTCCCACCGCGGCGCCGGCGACCAGGCCGGTCACCGGTAGGGCGACACCGGCGAGCAGGCCGGGGGCGGTGATGGGGACGACCGCGACGATGCAGGCGGTGTGGACCACGAACCCGGCGGCGGCGTTGAGGCCTACGGCGCCGACTGCCGCCGGTCGGTCGGCGCCGCACCGTTCCAGGTACCGGGCATTGGCCGCCATCCCGCCGAGGCCAACCGGCGCCAACCGGTTGCAGAACGAGGAGGCGAACTGGACGCCGAACGTGCGACCCAGGCGCAGGTCGACCTGCGTCGCTCCCGAGATCGCCACTGCGCCCATCAGATGCGTCAGCGCACTGGCGGCGACAGCTGCCACCACCCAACCCCACCGGGGGGCGCTCAGCACCTGCAGCGTCCGGGCTGCTGTGCTCACCTGGGAGGGGGCGCTGCGGGCCACCACGGCGACGAGCACGGTGGCCGCCCCGACCCGGACGGCCCATCGGCGCACCGGCCGGCGGCTTCGGCGACCCCAATCGGCGACGACCACGCCGGCGGGCGCCGCCCCCTCGGCGGGCATCTTCGGTCCAGGCGGCAGACCGGTCCGGCCCGGGGGAACGACGATCAGGCCGGCCATCGGCCCCACGGTGGCCCATCGATCCTGAAGCCCCGCTGAACGGGCCGGATTCGGCCGGGTTCAGCGTCCATTCAGCGCCGGAGCCGGATGGTGGCACCGTCCCGTCCGGGACCCAACAGCTGCACCAACCAAGGAGAAGAGAACCATGCGATTGCTCCAGAAGCTTGCCATCGGCGCCACCGGCGTGGGTGGTCTGGCCATCGGATCGCTCGGCCTGGGCATTGCTCACGCCCAGACCAGCGCCCCGGCGATCCCCGCTCCGTCGGTGGCGACGCCCGCTCCGGCGGGCGCCAACCAGCCGGCTCCCGCCGGCGCCGACGTCGCCGATGCCCCTGACACCGGCGCTGCCGCGGACGCCCCCGGCGGCCATCAGGACCCCCCCGGCGCCGACGTCGCACCACCAACTGCCTGAAAGCCAGGGGCCGGCGGGACTTCGCCGCCGGCGCCCGGCAGGCTCACCAGGAGGGCACGCGAAAACTGCTTTCAGCCCTGCGGGAACCGCCGATTAGGGTCGACGGCACCGTGTGGCACACCTGGGCTTCCCAGCATCGCTGGTCCCGCGGCGCCCGCACCGCAGCTCGCAGAGGACCAGACGCCCTTGACCTCCCGCCTCACCGTTGAACCCTCGACTCGGCAGACCCGGGACGATGCCGCGTCCGGAAGGGGGGTCCTGGATGCCGGCGGGGGGCGACGGACGCTGCGCTTCTGGCGTGAGCTGGTGGTGATCGCCGCCTTCTACGTGGTCTACACCGCTATCCGGGACATTCGGGGCACAACGCCGGTGTCGGGCGCTGTGGCCTTCCACCATGCCCGGTGGATCATCGCGGGCGAGCGGGCCCTCGGGGTGTATCGGGAGGCGGCGATCCAGCATGCCTTCCTCCACGCCCACTTCGTCGTGGCCGTGCTCGACGTCTGGTACGGCAGCACCCATTTCGTGGTGACCGGCGCGGTGCTCGTCCTGTTGTTCTTCCGCTTCCCCCACCGGTACCGGATCGGGCGCAACGCCCTGGCCGGGACGACGGTCCTGGCCTTGGCCGGTTTCGCCTTCTTCCCCCTGATGCCCCCCCGGTTGCTGCCGCCCGGCTACGGGTTCGTCGACACCCTCCAGACCGTCGGTGGGCTGTGGGCGTTCGACTCGGGCCCCATGCCCGATCTGTCCAACCAGTTCGCCGCCATGCCCAGCCTGCATCTGGCCTGGGCGCTGTGGTGCGCGGTGGCGGTGATGCCGGTGCTGCGCCGCTGGTGGTCGAAGGTCCTGCTCGCCTGCTACCCGGCCGTCACCCTTGTCTGCGTGGTCGTCACCGGCAATCACTACCTGCTCGATGTGGTCGTCGGCGCCGTCATCGTCGCCGTCCCCTACGCGGCGTCGGCGATGATCGCCGCCGCCCGCCGCCGAGCGCTCGACCGGCCGGCCGTCGCCCGGTCTGGCCCAGAAGGCGCCGCCGCCACCCCGCCGGGGGCTAGCTACATCTAGGCGGATCCGCTCGCCCGGGATCGCAGCCGAGGTCCGGGCGACAACTCGAAACCGCGACCGGGCGGTAGCTTCCTGCGGGTGGCGACCCCCCTCCTCGGCCGCCCGTGCCGGAGCTCGGTCACCGTCGTCGCCGGCAGCCTGGTCGCCGCCCTGGTCTTCATCGCCGGCAGCTGCACGCCGGTATCCACCGGCCGCCCCTGTCTCTTATACACATTCTCCGAGCCCACG
>JALYVP010000178.1 GCA_030853185.1 Actinomycetota bacterium
CGTCGCTCAGCACCGAGCGGGGCTTCCGCCCGCCGCCCTCAGGTCAACTGGGCGATGGACTCCGACGAGCTCATCGGCTCGGAGAACATCGGAGAGTCGTAGGCGAGAGCGTTGTCGTGCTCCTCGACGATGTGGCTGCCAGGCAGTCGTTGAGGTGATGACCTTGTAGATCGCCGCACCGCAACTGCCCTTCACGAAAGCATTCCCGTCGACGGCGCCCTTGAGGTTCCCGTATGAGTGCGAGCTCAGCTCGTTGTAATCCTCGGCGAAGGTGATCGGCGCGTGCATGACGGTGACGCCGGCATCCCGGGCGGCGGCGACCACGCTCTTGGTGTTTTCGAGCATGCCGGTTCTTGGTCATGGCCTGTTCGACGGCACCGTGCAACACGCCGTCTTCCGAGGTGAAGTCGTTCTGATATTCGATGCTGCGTCTGGCCGGTGCGCCGAGAAACCGGCGCCTCTACAAGCGGTCGCGCTCTTCTACGACGGCCCCCGGCTCCTCGACGACGCGCCCGTGGCGATCTCGGTAGGTCCGGCCGGGGGTCCGTGTCACCCGCCGCCGCTGGTAGCCGCCGCCGCCACCACCGAGTCCTCCCCAGGAGCTCCAGAAGCAGAGCGAGATGATGAAGCCGACGATGCCCACGATGAGCAGGATCACGCCGATCGTGTGGATGTTGAAGCCGTGACTCTTGGTGGTCGTCACCGCGAAGCGAAGGATCGCCCCGATGGCCGCGACCACGATGCTTACCCCTGTACCCACGCGGGTCCTCCCCGTTCGCATCACCGTGCAGGGCTGCTCAGTGAACGGGGGTCAGCGTATCCCCTGCGGCGGTGAGGGCGGCGGACGACGGGCGGGCTACAGCTGGAGGGCCTTGACCTCCAGGAACTCTTCCAGCCCGAAGCTCCCGTACTCCCGGCCGATCCCGGACTGCTTGTAGCCGCCGAAAGGGGCGTTGGGGTTGAACGCCCCGCCGTTGACCTCGATCTGCCCGGTGCGGATCCGGCGGGCCACGGCGATGCCGTGCTCCTGATCCCCGGCCCACACCCCCCCGGCCAGCCCGTAGTCGGAGTCGTTGGCGATCTCGACCGCCTCGTCCTCGGTGTCGAAGGGGAGGATGGCCAGCACCGGCCCGAAGATCTCCTCCTGGGCGATGCGCATGTCCGGGCGGACCTCGGAGAACACCGTCGGCTTCACGAAGTACCCCGTCTCCAGGCCTTCGGGCTTCCCGGTCCCGCCGGTGACCAGCTTGGCCCCCTCCTCGATCCCCACGTCGATGTAGCCCTGGACCCGGTCCCACTGGGCCTGGGACACGAGGGGGCCCAGCTTGGACTCCTTGGCGAACGGATCGCCTGGTACCAAACCTTCGGCAGCAGCGCCGGCGATCTCCTCCACCTCGGCCAGCCTCGAGCGGGGCACCACCATGCGGGTAAGGGCGGAGCACGTCTGGCCGGAGTTGAGGAACGCCTTGAACACGCCGTCCTTGACCGCCTTGGGCAGATCGGCATCCTCCAGGATGACGTTGGCGCTCTTGCCGCCGAGCTCGAGGGTCACCCCGGCGACCCGATCCATGCACAGCTGCCCGACCCGCTTGCCCGCCCGGATCGAACCGGTGAAGGACACCATGTCGACGCCGGGGTGGCCGCCCAGGCCCCGAACGCACCCCGGGCCGCTGCCACCGCCCTGTCCACATCCTCGGGGGTTCCCTCGGGGATGGTGCCCAGGAGCGCCTCGGTCGTGGAGTTGGTGACCGGAAGCGTCCCGGAGCCGGCGCTCGGCACCCACTCGCCGTTCACATAGATGGTGTCCCTGGTGATCACGGTCATACCTCGACGCTACGTCACAGCCCGACGGCGGCGGGCCTCAGGCGACCGACGGAAAGTCGATGTCGGCGACGTCGATGTCGATGCCGGCTGTGGTGATGGCCAGCTGGTGCTCCACCATGGCGCCGATCGCCGACCGCACGGCGGCTACCACCTCGGGGATGGGCCGTTCGAACCCCACCACGAGGCGGACCTCGAGGACCAGACCGTGGGAGCGGAGGGTCACCTCGGCGCGGTGCACCCCGTCGACCTGCTCGGCGGCCACCAAGCCGCACGAGGCGATCACGTCCTCCGAAACGGCGGTCCGGCCGCCGTGATCGTCGATCTCCACCAGGGCACCGGCCCGGAGTTGGAGGATCCGGGCCAACACCTGCCGCTGGATGCGAGGCGGGGCGGCCGAAGGGACGGTGTCAGTGCGCTGGAGGATGTCGACGCGGGGTCCGAGTTGCCGGAGGGCGTCATGACAGGACGGGCAGCTGTCGACGTGGGCGGCGGGAACGCTGTCGTCCCCGTCGATCACCGAAGCCAGGAGCAGCTCGGGCCGGGTGCCGCAGGCCAGGGTCACAGGCCAGACCAGGTCCATCATGCAGATGCCTCCTCGAACGGCTCGGTCCGGGTGGTGCCGGCGCCGATGGGGGTTGGTGGAGCGCTGAGTTGGCTCACGACCTGGAGCCGGGCCCGATGGATCCGGCTGCGGGCGGCGGTGAGGGTGATGCCGAGGGCGTCGGCCACCTCTTCGTATGGGAGGCCCCCGAACTCGCGCAGGACGAGCGCGGCCCGCTGGGCAGGGGGCAGGGCGGCCAGAGCCCGCCGGAGGTCGGCCATCTGCCCTCGCAGGACGGCCACGGTGGCCGGGTCCGGGTCGGCGGAGACCAGGTCGTCGGGGAGCTCCTCGCTGCGGTGGGCGGCCCGCCTGGTGTTGGACCGGTAGCAACGGTTGACGCAGATCCGATGGATCCACGTCCGCAACCGGCTGTCACCACGGAAGCGGGGCAGTGATTTCCACACCTGGACGAACGTGTCCTGGGTGACCTCTTCCGCCTCGACGGGGCTGTCGACGAGACGCAGGGCGACGCCGAAGACCCACCGGCTGTGGCGGTGGTACAGGTCGGTGAAGGCGGCGACGTCGCCCTGCTGGGCCCGGTGGACGAGGGCCGCCTCCTCGGCGGCCTCCGCCGGGTCAGGTGACACGGGCGGGCCGGTCCGGACGGGCGAGGCGCGCCGGTCGGGCGAAACGCAGGCGGATCTCGGTCTGACTCTCGGATTCGTCGACGTCGAGGGCGCCGAAGAGGCGGGTCAACGCCTGCTCGAGCTCACCGAGGACGGCATCGGGGTCGGCGCCGAGGGTCAACTCGACGGACAGGGTGACCCTGGTCTGGGGCTTCAGCGCCCGCAGGCGGACCTTGGCCGAGGCCACCCCCGGCTGGCTGGTCACGTCGGCGCCGGCCGCCCTGGCCACCGTGGTGGCGGCCACGGTCGTCCGGCCCCGGGGGCCGGCGGACAGCGTGAGGGTGGCCAGGCGTTCGCCTTCGGATGCCGGACGGAGCTGGGCGAACGCCCACCGCAGACCGACCAGGAACACCACCAGGCAGACCGCCATGGCGATCGCCGCGGCCAGGTCCGGGCTGGCGGAGGCATCGGCCGCTCGGCGGGCGTAGAGGGTGCCAGGTGAGGTCCCGTCGATGACGCCCTCGGCGAGGAGCAGACCACCGCCTCCCGCCCCGGCCAGGATGAGGCCGACGACGACGAACAGCGCCCGGTTGAACCGATCGATCCGGCCACCGCCCGACGCCGTGATGTGATCCAGGCGCCGCCCCGCTCGGGTGGTCGGCCGGGGCGGGATCAAGCGGGACTCGGTGGGGGAGTCACGAGCCGGGGTTTCGGTGTCGGTCATTGGGTGCGTGACCCGGACGGCCCGGGGGTCGACCGGGCGACGACCCGCACCTTGAGGTCGCGGACGACGCCGATGCTCCCCAGGGTGTCGTGGACAACGGCGCCGACCCGGTTCACGCCGGCGGACCGGTCGGCGCCGGGCGTGACCACGATCTTGGTCCGGACCCGGTTCCGGCTCACCCTCACCTTGGTCTGATCGATCTCGTCGACCTCGCTCACGTCGTGGGTCAACCGCCGGCCGAGGCCCCTCCGGGACACCCAAGTTCGCTGTTGGGGGCGGGAGCGCAACGCCAGGCGCACCGGCCGGCGACGGATGATCTGCAGGATGATCAGGACCACACCGACACCGGCGACGATCCCGCTGGCCAGCTCCATGCCGAAGCTCCCCCAATGGCTGCGGCTCAGGCTGCCGTCCCAACGGTGGCGGGGGATGATCAGTGGCGGGTTGCCCAGGATCAGCTCCATGACCTCGATCCCCGCCAGGACGGCGGCGACGGCCAGGACCAAACCACCGACCAGGGCGATGGCCCGATCCACCCGCCTCACGGAAGCTCCCGGCGGCGGTCGCCGGCCAGCTCGGCTTCGGCGGCGACCACGTCGACCACCTCCACGCCGACCTGCCAACGCCCGGCGGCGCCCAGCTCGGCCCGCAGGGCGTCGGACACGGCGCGGCTGACGGTCTCGGCCAGCTCCGGGATTCGCTCGCCGAAGCGGACCACGATGTGCACCGTCACCTGGGCGGGGTCGGCCCCGGCACCGGTCTTGACGGTCACCCCGTCGACTCTGCCACCGGACCCGTAGGTGCTCCGGGTCCCGAACGGCCCGGCGTCCAAGCGGACCACGCCCGCGACCGTCGCCGCTCGCCCGGCAACGACCGACGCCACCTTGGACGGAGCGGGATCAGTCGTCGTCACGGCGCCCGACGATGGCACTCAAATCGATGGCGCCCTGGGACACGAGCCAGCCGACCACGCCCCCCACGGCGGTGAGGACGGCGGCCACCAGCGCACCGGTGATGCCCTCGGCGGCCCACACGACGCCGATGACCAACCCGACGAGGATGGAGAACCTGATGGTCGACATGGCGCCTCCTGGCACGGGACGGACGGGCGATCGACAGGGGACCGATCCCTGGCGATCATCACAGATGCCAACGCCTGTCGGTTTGTCGCGGGCCTATCCTGGGTGGCGATGCCCCGCTCCACCGGTGTCCACCGCAAGACCGTAGGTGCATTGACCAACGGCGACGAGACCCTCGACTACGGCGTGGTCGAATACAGGGAGGGCCGCAAGGTGTGGTTCCAGAGGACCATCGTCACCTTCCCCTCCGAGGAGGATCTGGTGACTGTCACCGCCGACAGCGCCGCCGACTGACCGGCTTCAGGCGGGAAGGAGCTCGGAGTCGGGCTGGCTCGGGCTGTTGCCGCTGCGACCGGCGACCGAGATCTCGTTGGCCAGCAACGGGAGCCGCTCCGGCCCGGCGGCGAAGTAGAGGCCCCAGCGGTTGCCGTGGTAGGCGGCGTCCTCGAGGACCACGACGCCGCGGGCGGACCGTCCCGCCAGGATGGCGATGGCCGGCTGGTAGCACGACGAGAGCCGGATCTCGATGCCGGACGCGAAGGAGACCACCGTGACCGCCCCGGGACCCCGCCGGCTGGCGGCGGCGCCCACGACCAGATCGGTGCCGATGACCCCGCCCAAGGCATCGAGGGTGAGGGCATGGCGTTCGACCATGCCCTTGCGCCACGCCCGGCGGAGCCGCCAGTGCAGCGTCAGCCGCCGCAGAGGGGAGAGATCAGCAAAAGGGTCATCCGCATGCACGGTCCCGTTCCTTTTGGCTGAGGGAGGAATCAGCCCATATCATTCATATCCGACTCCCGCTCCGCTCAAGCAGTGCGATCGGTCACACGTCAGCGGGGAGGAACGCCCGCAGGGCGGCGATGACGGGGCCCGGTGCCTCCTCGGGCACGAAGTGACCGGCCGGCAGGCCCTCACCGCGCACGTCCTCGGCGTAGTCCCGCCACACGGCCAGCGGGTCGTAGCGGTACCCGATGAAACCCTTGTCGCCCCACAGCACGAGCAGCGGGCAGATGACCCGGCGATCCCGGTCGGCGCCGTCGGTCTCGAAGTCGATCGTCACCGCCGCCCGGTAGTCCTCGCAGCTGGCGGCGATGGACTCGGGCCGGGAGAACGCCTCGAGGTAGGCGGCCACCGCCTCCGGGTGGAAGTCGACCCCTCCGGCGTGGCCGGCCCGGAGCTGGCCGGTCAACCACAGCTCCGGGTCGGCGCCGATGAGGCGCTCGGGGAGGGGCGGACGCTGCGACAGGAAGAACCAGTGGAAGTAGGCCCGGGCCATGGCCAGGTCTGTGGTGGCCACCATGTGATGGGTGGGGGCGATGTCGATCACCGCCAGCGCCGAGACCCGGTCGGGGTGGTCGAGGGCCAGACGGTGACCGACCCGGGCGCCGCGGTCGTGGCCCACGAGGGCGAAGCGGTCGAAGCCCAGCTCGGCCATCACCGCCACCTGGTCGGCGGCCATGGCCCGCTTGGCGTAGCCGGAATGGTCCTCCCCGCCGGCCGGTTTGTCGCTGTCGCCGTAGCCCCGCAGGTCGGTGAGGACCACCGTGTGGTCCTCGGCCACAGCCGGCGCCACCGCGTGCCACATGACGTGGGTCTGGGGGTAGCCGTGGAGGGCCAGGACCGGCGACCCGTGGCCCGCCACCCAGGCGGCGATGCGGACACCGCCGACCGTCACGTCCCGGCGTTCGAAGTTCTCGAGGAGCACGGCGCTTACCTCTCCGGGCGGGTGAGATCCCAGCCGTCCCAGTAGGTGATCTCCTCCACAGGCGGTCGGGCCGCCGGTTTGAAGTCCTCCCCGGTGAAGTACGCCACCGGGAGGAGGGCGACCTGGGTGACGTCATCGGGGATGCCGAGCAGCTCGGCTGCCCTCTGCTCACCTCGCAGGTGCAGGGTCGTCCATGCCGAGCCGAGACCCCGAGAGCGCAGGGCGAGCATGAAGCTCCACGCCGCCGGGATGATCGATCCGTAGAACCCGGCCGCTCGGTCGTTGCCGGCCCCGTCGACCCGGCCCTTGATGCAGGGGATCACGTGAATGGGCACACGGTCGAGGATCTCGGCCAGGTGCAGGGCGCTCTCTACGACGCGACGGTCCTGGCCGTCCGCCTTCTCCACCGCGTCCCGGAGGTACGCCTCGCCGGCTTCCCGGTAGATGCGGGCCAGGGCGGCCCGCTTCCCGGCGTCGGTGACGACCAGCCACCGCCATGTCTGGGTGTTGGACGCGGTCGGGGCCTGGACGGCCAGGCGCAGGCACTCGAGGACCTTCTCCGGCTCGACCGGTCGGTCCAGGTCGAGGCGTTTGCGGACGGACCGGGTGGTGGCGAGCAGGTGGTCGGTGACAGTGGTATCGAGCACAGCCCCGACGCTAGGTCAGCGGCCTAGGATCGGCCCAGGTGAACAAGCGTCTCTGTCAGCGGGCGGCCATGGCCGCCGTCCTGGCCCTGGCCCTGGCGGGCTGTTCGTCATCGGGCTCGCCGGGCTCGACGGCTCCTCGAGGTGGCCCACCGGCGACGGTCGCAGCGCCGTCGTCGGCCGCGACCGTC
>JALYVP010000020.1 GCA_030853185.1 Actinomycetota bacterium
ACGTGGAGCCCGTCGAGGTCGCCCTTGACCGAGAGCAGATCACGGCTCGAGGCACTGACCAGGCCGGCCAGGCCGGGACGGTCCGGGCCGCTGCCGGCGAGCTGGGTGTAGGCGTCGATGAACGCCGGCCGGCCCGGCACCGTGATCGTGCCCGACGTGATGGCGGTGGCGGCGCTCCTGTCGCCACGCAGCGCCGTGGGGAGGGTCGCCCCGACGCTGATGGCCCGCATCGGGTCCCGGCCGGATGCGTCGAGCCACCGACCGAGCCAGCCCGAGCCGGAACCTTCGGGGTTGGCTGTCTGCCAGATGTCCATCGACTGGAAGTGACTGAGGCTCGGGTTGGGGTACCCCACACCGAGCACCACGGCAAGCTGCTTGGCGTCCCACATGCCCTTGAGGCCGGTGAGCTTCGGGTTGAGGCCCAGGTTGCGGCCGATGGGCAGCACCTCGTTGGGCTGGTAGCCCAGCGTGGATCGACCGGCGTGATAGGCGGCATCGGTGTAGGGGACGACGGTGTTCAGGCCGTCATTGCCTCCGTAGAGGGTGACGAGGACGAGCTTGCCGCGTCCGGGGTGCACCGCCAGGTGGGAGCCTCCCGAGCCGGTGAGGACATCCCAGGGTCGGGTGGTGACGGCGGCGGAGGCCACCCCGGCGGCGCCGAGCGCCCCCGCCCCGATCAGGAGCCGCCGGCGGGAGAAGCGGTGGCGGGCGGAGGGCTCCGGCGGCGGATGGGGCTGGTCACCGGTCGAGGGCCCACGATCCGGGGGAGGAGTCAGGTCGGACATGGGGACCTCAGTTCAGGACGTATTCGGGGCTGGTGAGGGCGAGGGCGACGAGACTGGCCGGATCGCGGGCCGCCCCGGCCAGGGCCCCGGCGGTGGTCGGGCCCCATCCGTCGACGACGCCGAGCATCTGAGCCACGGCCGCCATTCGCTGCGACAGGGGAGCGGCCTCGATGGCGGACAGGTCGGCCCGGGCGGCCAACAGCTCGGCGATGCGGGTCCGGGCCAGGGCGGTGGCGGTGTTGAGCCAGTAGCCGTTCTGGGGCCAGCCACCGACGTTGCTCGGGTCGAACGGTGTCTGGGCCAGGGTGGTGGCGGCCTGGGCCAGGCCGACCCGGCTCTTGGCCTGCGTCGGGGGGGGTGGGACAGGAAGGCCGGTGGACGGGTCGAGGCGTGCGCCGCTGGCGTCGAGGCGCAAGGCCCGGGCTGCTCCGACGAGGTACTCGATGGGCTGTTTGACCAGGCCGGTCTTGGCGGTGGGGGAGAGGAAGGCGGGATGATTGAACACGGCCCTCAGCAGGTCGGTGATGTTGAACGACGGCGCATAGGCGCTCACGAGTTGACCGACGACGGGGTCGGTTGTGGGGACGGGGTAGGCCAGGTGGCTCCACACCTTGGCCACCACGAAGCGGGCGGATGCGGGCTGGGTGAGGATGGTCGAGATGGCATCCTCGCCGCTGAGGTTGCCGGTCCGGCCGAGGAACGTCTTCGTTCCGTTGTCGTGCTGGCGGGCCTGCACGGACCACACATCGGTGGTCCGGTCATAGGTCCACCCGGTGAAGCACCGGGCACTCTGCTCGACATCGGTCTGGGTGTAGTTGCCGAGCCCGAGGGTGAACAGCTCCATGAGCTCACGGGAGAAGTTCTCGTTGGCGTGGGCCTTCTTGTCCTTCTCCGTGTCCAGCCACACCATCATGGCCCCGCCCTTGGCCACCGCCTGGGTGAGGTCTTCGAAGCTGCCCATCCCCGCGGTGCGGAACAGCTGGTTCTGCAGGTACATCAGGTGGGGGTCCTTGACCTTCTTGACGGCGGTGGCGAAATGGCCGTGCCAGAGCAGGGTCATCTTCTCCCGCAACGGCGTGGACGTCACGAGCATCCGATTGAGCCACCACGCCTGCAACGCCGGGAGCTCGGCGCTGAGGACCTTCTTCTGGGCTCTGGCCGCGGCCAGGGCCTGCGGGCTGCCGTGCTTGGCGGCCACCTTCTGGTAGGGGGTGAAGGTCGGAACGGCGATCCGGTCGCCGGTCGGGTCGGGGGCCGACCCCCCACCTGCGAGCAGGCGCTCGACGGTTGCCGGGTACCCGGCGGAGGTGGCGGTGGCGAGCTCGGCTGGCCCGGCGCCGAACCCGGCCCGGCGCAGCAGATGGGCGATGTCGCTAGTGGCGTTGTCCATGCCTGCTCCCGACCCGATCGATCCTCACCTCCCCAGCATGGACCTCAGATGTGAATGAACGTTGAGGCCTCGGCGAGGAGGGCGTGAGGATGTCCCCTCCCTCCGGCGGAGGGGACCGGCTCCCGCGATGCGTTCAGCGGGCGGAGAGGCGCCGGCGGCCGGCGCTGGTCACGAGGAGGACGGCGAGGGCGGCAACCACGATCTCGAGCAGCACGGAGGCGAAGCGTCCCGCCCCGACGTGCTGGCCCACGAATCCACCGATGATGCTGCCCGACAAGCCGCACACGACGGTGGCTACCAGGCCGATGGGTTGCTGGCCAGGGATGACCAGCCGGCCGAGTGCGCCGATGATCAACCCCACCACGATCGTGGTGATGAGGGTCCACAACGCCAGGCCGATGATCGGCAGCACGACGAAGAGGAGCACCAGGATCACGATCAGGGCGAGGAACACGAATTCAGGTTATCCCTCTCAGCCGAGACCGGGGCCATCGGCGCGCAGCCAGGCGGCGAAGAACGGATCGGCCACCACCAGGGCGCCGTGACGTTCCGTCACGTCCTCGTTGGCAACGAGGGGCTGCAGGGCCTTGTGCACGGAGCTGCCGCTGGCCAGTCCCACGGATCGGGCGAAGGGGGCACCGTAGGGCTCGTCGGGAGCAGCCAGGGCCAGCGCGGCCAGGACCCGCCCCTGGCCGGGCGAGAGACGGGCCAGGTTCTCGGCGAACAGGGTCGCCTCGTGGCCGACGGCGCGGGCCATGCCGCCGGCGATCGCCGCCTCGTCGATCCGATCGCCGGCCAGCTCGAACGCTTCATAGGCCAGGTGCTGGATGTCGTTGGGCACCGGTCCCACCAGGGTGATCAGGTGCTCGGCGCATCCGTTGGCGAATGGCCTCGCCGCGCCGGCTGCCCGGTTGCGGAGGTAGTCGATCATCACCGCTTCGGGCAGGGGCCCGATGGCCAGACGCTGGGCCATCCCGAACAGGGGGGCGCGGTTGTGGATGACCAGCTCCTCCATCAGGTGACGCTTGGAACCGGCCAGCACCAGGCTGACCTGAGGATGTTCGTCGGCCAGGCCCTTGAGCAGATCCGGGAGGGAAGGGCCCAGTCGGGTGACGGCCTGGAACTCGTCGAGGACCAGGACGGCCGGCCGTCGCCCGGCCTCGTCGGCGAGCAGGGCGTAGACGTCGGCGATCACCGTCTCGGCGTCCGGGCGGGACAGGTCGGCGTCGAAGCCGAACCGGGGCGCGCCGGCCGCGTCGAAGCTGACCGCCGGCGTGACCCGGACCCGGCGCAAGAACTCCGGGACGGCCTGGCGGGCCCGCTGCCACCGAGCGCCGGGCACCCGGTAGGCGGCGGCGGTGAGCATCCCCGCCAACGACGCCAGGCTCGTGGCCCTGAGCACGTTCACCTCCACCAGTGCCGGGGCCGGCTTCGAGCAGGCCAGGTGGGCCTGGGCGGTCCGGTGCAGCGACGTCTTGCCGTACCGTCGAGGAGAGAGGATGACCACGTTGATCCCGTTGGCCATGCGGCTGGTCAGGGCGTCGAGCTCGTCGGTCCGTCCGGTGAAGTGGGCGCCCTCGGCGGGCGTGCCGTAGTGGAACGGGTTCGCCATGCGCCGAGCCTACCGCTCAATGTTCTCTTCGGCACATTACCGATCGGTACAACACCGATCGGTACATTCTCCTGGGGCGATGACTAGGTCAGCGAGAACGGGGGATAGGAATCGGTGATCATGAAGTAGAAGGCGTACACCCGCAGGTACCAGCGGTGGTAGCCGACGAAGAACTCCCGCATCCCCGATGGCCACCGGCCGGTGAACAGCACCGCGAACCAGGCGATGATCGACACGGCGCTGGCGGCGATGCTGACGACGTAGAGGACAAGCACGTGAGGCAGGATCATGAAGTAGCGGAAGAACACCCTCACCCGGCTGAGCCGCTCGTCGCGGCGGAACAGGGCGACGGCGGCGTCATTCCCCGGATCGGCGTCACCCGAGGGGAGCGAGAAGCTGGGATACACCGTGCTGAGCCCGTACAGGTAGGCCGTCACCCGCCACTGGTAGCGCAGGTAGCCGGTCGCGAAGCGCTCCAGGGAGTCAGGCAGGTGGCCGGTGAACAAGGCGGCGAACCAGCCGGCGATCAGCACGAAGAACAAGGCGATGCCGTAGACGTACAGGACCACGATGTGGGGGATCACCAGCAGCCAAACGACCAGGGGCCGCCAGCGCTCGATCCGCTCCGGCACGGCCACGTCCACCTGGACCGGATAGGCCCCCTCGATGGGAATCATCGCTTCCGCCATGCTCAGTGCCTCCCTGAAGGTGGTAACCCGGACTGTAGCGCCACGGGGCGAACGGGCGCGGCAGTCGATAGGGTCATCTACGTTGATCCGTGGACGAAACGAGCAGGGGGGACCAGGCATGCATGAGCTGGCGCTGTGTGAGGCCATCGCCGCTACCGTCACCCGGCACGCCGAGGGTCAGGACGTGGAGCGGGTCGAGGTGCGCATCGGGCACTTCCGCCAGGTTGTGCCCGACTCCCTGCAGTTCTCCTGGGAGCTGCTCACCGAGGGCACCGAGCTGGCCGGCTGTGAGCTGGTCATCGATCACGTTCCCGCCGTCATCACCTGCGTGGCCTGCGGGGAGCAGACGACGCTGGACATGCCGATCATGCTCTGTCGAAGTTGTGACAGCACCGACGTCACGCTGGTCAGCGGTGAGGAGTTCCAGATCGCATCGATCGACCGCACCCGAGCGCCCCACTGATGGGACGGTTCCACCGCCACCCTGACGGCACGACCCACGACCACGACCACGGGGGTGGCGAGCACCGCGATGTCGGCGACCACAGCGGCTATGTGGACACCGGCACCGAGCGGGTCGCCATCGGGGAGAACATCCTGGCCGAGAACGATCGCACCGCCGAGCGCAACCGGGCCGACTTCGCCCGGGCCGGCGTCACCACCGTGAACCTCATGTCGTCGCCCGGAGCGGGCAAGACCACGCTGTTGAAGCGGACCATCACCTCGCTGAGCGAACGGCTCCGCGTCGGCATCCTCGAAGGCGACATCGCCACCAGCCTCGACGCCGACGAGCTGGCCGGCCTGGGCGCACCGGTGTCGCTGGTCAACACCGCCGCCGGGTTCGGCGGTGAGTGCCACCTGGACGCGACCATGGTCCGCTCCGGGCTGGGACGGCTCCCTCTCGACCAGCTCGACCTGTTGATCATCGAGAACGTCGGCAACCTCGTCTGCCCGGCGGAGTTCGACGTCGGCCAACACGTCCGGGCCATGGTCTACGCCGTCACCGAGGGCGAGGAGAAGCCGCTGAAGTATCCGGTCATGTTCCACGCCTGCGACGTGGTCGTGATCAACAAGATCGACCTTCTTCCTCACCTCGACTTCGACCTCGACCGCTTCGTGGCCAACGTGCGAACCGTGAACCCCACGGCCCGCCTCATCCACGTCAGCGCCCGCACCGGGGAGGGCACCGACGAGTGGTACGACTGGCTGGCGGGCGTCCGGGAAGGGGCTCACGGCGGTCACCACGCACCACTCTGAGTTGCCCCGCTCGGGTCAGTCGGGGAGGGTGATGCCCCGTTCGGCGACGAGCCGGGCGACCTCGTCGGGGAAGATGTTGCGGACCAGGAACAGGTCCTTGACGATGGCGTAGTCGGGGGCCAGCCCCTTGGCGTAGCGCTCGATGTAGGCCAGCTGCTTGGCGATGAGGAGGAGCTCCTTGGGGGCCTGAGCCTGGTAGGTGCCCATCAGCTCGACGCTCGTCTTGATCAGCTCACCGAGGTTGAGTCCCTTGACGCCCGACGTCAGCAGGGGTCCCATGATCATCCCCAGCTGAACGCCGAGCTCCTCGTCGGTGCCGCCGGTGTCGGGAAACACCCCCGCCTTGCGGTAGGCGCGCGCCACCCGGGTGAAATCGCCGTCGATCATGGTGGTGTACAGCAGGTCGCGGAGCACATCGCGGAACAGCGGGGGGAGCTGACCCATGATCCCGAAGTCCAAGAACGCCGAGCGACCGTCGTCCAGGACCCAGATGTTGCCGGCGTGCATGTCGCCGTGGAAGGGCCCGTGGACGATCACCGATTCGATCCACACTTTCGACCCACGCCGCATGGCCAGCTCGCCGTCGACGCCGCGGCGGCCCAGCTCGTCGAATTCGTCCATGGGGACCCCGTGGAGCCGCTCCATGCAGATGACCCGGGGCCCGCAGAAGTCCCAGTACACCTCGGGAACCGTGAGGCACTTGTTGTCGCCGAACACCCAGATGTTCCGGCGGAAGGCCGCCTGCCGGGTGGCCTCCAACGCCGGGTTGAGCTCGGCGAACGTCAGGGCGTGGGCGTCCTCCACGATACCGATGGGGTTGGTGATCCTGAGCCAGCCGAACCGCTCCAACACCCGAGCCAGCTGGTACATGATTCGCAGGTCGACGGTCATGATGCGGTGGATGCCGGGCCGTTGCAGCTTGACCACCGCGTCGCGACCGTCCGGGAGCACGCAGGCGTGCACCTGGCCGACCGACGCCGCCGACAGGGGGTGGTCGTCGAAACGGGCGAAGATCTCCTCGGGTGGCCGGCCCAGGTCCTCGGTGAGGATCCGGCGGGCGGTGACGGCGTCGAAGGGGGGAACCTCGTCGAGGGTCCGCTGGCAGGCGTCGGCCAGTGGCCTGGGGAACATGCCCGGTGACGAGGCGACGATCTGGCCGATCTTGACCCAGCCCGGGCCGAGGCGTTCGAATCCGTCCACCGCCCCTTCGGCCATGGCCACGAACCGGGTCTTGCCGGGACGTCGAAGGGCCACGGCCGCCCACCGGGTGACCATGGCACCGAGGATGGCGGTACCGAGGATCCACGCCCCGACGATGAGCCGCCGGACCTCGGCGGGCCCGAACCGGGTCAGGGTCGGGGCATCGATGCGCAGCGCGTCGGGTGGAGCCCCGTTGGCGAACGGGCCTCGAAAGCCACGACGCACGTCGACGCCGGCGGTGCCGCCAGCTACGGTCGAGGGCCCCTCCTCGTAGGGCTGACGCACAGTCCGACTGTAGCGGTCTAGCGATGGTCGGTCGTCGACGTCGTCGCGTAGTTGAACAAGGAACGGTCGATGAGCTGTTCGATCGGGGCCTTGTCGTCGGTGTAGACCTGCCCCCCGGGCAGCGGAGCCTGGAGGGAGGCCGCCTCGGCCCGGCCCTGGTCCCGGAGGTCTGCGGGGACGGCGGCGCTCGTCAGCCGGGCGGGCGTGACGGACCCGGCGCTGCCGAGGAGCATGGTGTTCGAACTGGTGACCGGGTCACGCAGCACCGTCGGGAAGATGCGGCGCATGGTGGCGGCCATGACCTTCTCGAGGGCGTGCTGGCCGGCGGGTTGGCCGACGTTGACGATGACGACCCCGCCCGGTTCGAGGTGGTCTCGGACCAGAGCGAAGAACTCGGTGGTGGTCAGGTAGAAGGGAATGTAGGGCTGGCGGTAGGCGTCGACCACGATCGTGTCGTAGCGGTGGTTCGTGGTCCGCAGGAACGGGCGGGCGTCGGCGGTGACCAGGTGCAGCTGCGGGCGGGGTTGCAGGCCGAACCAGCGGATGCCGATCTGGGTCAGCGCCGGATCGATCTCGACGGCGTCGATGGAGGTGGCCGGGAAGTACTGGGCGTAGGCCCGGTCGACGGTGCCGGCGGCGTTCCCGAGCACAGCCATGGACCGGGGGGCGTGGCCGAGGGCGGCGAAGGGCAAGGTGAGCAACGAGTCCCAGTACCCCCCGGTGAGCACGGTCCCGGGGCGGTAGACGGAGTGCTCGGCCTGGCCCTCGTTGAGCTCGAGATACCGGGTGTCGTCGCCGGTCTGCACCACCTGGGCGTACTGGTAGCGCGTCTCGGTCTCGTACAGGACCCGCTCGCCGGCCGCCGCCGGTTTGATCAGCCCCCGGGGGATGAGCAGGGCCAGGATCAGGGCCACGGCGACGATGGCGGCGCGCCGAGGAAGAGCGGGAGCGGCGACCAACCCGAGTGACAGGGCGAAGATCAGGAACGTCTGACGGGTGCCGGCGTAGGGAACGAGGACCAACGACGCCGCGAACGTCCCTACCAGGGCCCCGGCCGTGCCAATGGCTGAGAGCCGTCCAGCCGTTCGCCCGGCGTCGCCAAGGTTGGCCAACTTGAGTCGCAGCGCCCAAGGGGTTACCGCCCCGACAAGGAGCAGGGGAAGGGCGACCAGGGCCAGCAGGGAGGCCAACGACCCGGCGAAGATGCCGATCGACAACGAGGAGAAGGCCCGCCCGGAGAGACGGAGGAACGGCTCGGCGGCAAAGGGGACGACGCCGAGCAAGGCAGCCGCGACGGTGATGAGCGCCGCCAGGCTGGCCATCGTCTGCCACCGGTCGGCCAGGCGCCCCCCCACCCAGTAGCCGACCGAGAGGGCGACGAGCACGACAGCGATGGTGTTGGCCCACACCAGGTTCGATGCCCCGTAGAAGGGGGCGATGAGCCGGGCGACGGCAATCTCGGTGCCCAGGCTGGCCGAGCCGACGATGAACACGACGACCTCGATCGGCGGTTCCCGTCGGCGGTTGAGCCCCCAGCGCGGCGACGGCGGGCGGTCGCCGGGACGGGTGACGACCCCGGTGTCGGTCCCGGTGGCCATCAGCGGGGCCTCAGCCGGCCGCCAACCGACGACATGGCGGGGCCGGGCATCGGCCTGAGGCTACCGGCGGCGGCCAACGAGCCGCTCGGAACCAGGCATCGCCCCGGGGCTCGCCGTGGTCCCGTTCATCCCTGCGCCCCCGGGTGACGGATCGTCTGCCAGTGGACCCGGCCGCCGGCCAGGCATTCGGAGACGAGCGCAGCATCGGCCACGGCCTGCTCCTCGCCCCTGGTCCCGGCCCGGCTGAGATCCGGGACGTGGACCAGCACGACGGAGCGCAGATCGTGGATGACCCCCGCCTTGACCTCGCTGTCACCATCGAAGACGACCAGATGGACAGGGTGGCCGACGAAGTGGGCGTCGGCGGCGAGAAAGGGCAGCGCCCGACCACCGGCGACACCGGCCCCCACCCGGGTCTTGCCGTCCAACCTCGAAGCGCCCACGGCGGCGCGGGTCACCTCGCCCGCCTCCTCGGCCCGCCACGTCCGGAACAGACCTTCGGCCCGGACCGCCGCCGACCGGCGCAGCAACGCCACGCCGGCCAGGATGCCGAGCACCGCCCCGACGGCCAGGGCGACGCCGGCGCTCATGGCCGCCCCAGGGGCCGGGAGTGGAGGGGGAGGACGAGCACGTGGACGGCCCCGCGCTCCACGCAGGCCTTCACCCGCCGTTCGACCTTGGACAACCCGGCTCGGCCTGTCTTGACGTCCACGAAGACGATGTCGCGAAGGCGATCTCGTTCCCCGGCGCGGACCTCGGCATAGCCGTCGAAGACGACGTAGTCCACCGGCTTGCCGAGGAAGCGAGCGTCCGCCGGGTCCCATGCGAATCCCTCGAGCAGAGGCGTGACCTGCTCGGTGATCTGCCCCCGCACCACCGCCCGGCTGCGCCGCTCGGCTGCCGCCGCCAACCGGTCCGCCTCCTGGTTCCGCCAGGCATCAAGCAGCCGGGTGGCGCGGCGCACCTCCCAGGCCCGCAGCGCCCACACCATCGCGGCGATCCCTGCGACGGCGCCGACGACCATGGCGACCACGGCCCTCACCGCCACGGGCCGGCTCCGGTCAACGGGGGCCGATCACGTTGGGGGGCCGGAGCCGGTCGGTGGCGATGAGGCGAAGGTAGCCAAGACCTGCGACAGCGAGCGGCTCAGTGGTGGAAGGTCTCGCGGGTGGATTCCACCGGCCGAGACGAGCCGTACTGACGGAGCAGCCTGGTCTCCCTGCGCAGGTCGGCGGCGAACAGGTCGGCCATGTCCCGACCGAAGCCATTGCGGACCACCACCCGCAGCACGGCCGTGCCGGTGAGGTTGTCGGGGAAAAAGTACGCCGGGACCTGCCATCCCTCCTTGCGCATACCGTCGGACACGTCGAAGACGCTGAAGCCGGTCTCCTCCGGTTTCATCCGGCACACGAACACAGGCAGCTCGGAGCCGTCGCTGAGCAGCTCGTAGGGCCCGATCCGGGCCACCTCGGCGGCCAGGTGGCGAGCCACCTCGCGGCATGCCTGGCCCACGGCCTTGAACCCCTCGAAGCCCAGCCGGATCAGCTGGTAGTACTGAGCGACCACCTCAGCTCCGGGTCTCGAGAAGTTCAGGGCGAAGGTGGGCATGTTCCCACCCAGGTAGTTGACGTGGAAGACCAGGTCCTCGGGCAGGTTGCCCTGGGTGCGCCACAGGACCCAGCCCACGCCGGGGTAGACCAGCCCGTACTTGTGGCCGGAGGCGTTGATCGAGGCCACCCGCTCTAACGTGAAGTCCCAGACCAGGTGGGGGTCGAGGAAGGGGGCGAGGAAACCTCCCGATGCGGCATCGACATGCACGGGGACGTCCGGGCCGCCGCCTGCGGCCAGGCGGTCGAGGGCGGCGCAGATGTCGGCCACCGGCTCGTAGCTACCGTCCTGCGTGGACCCGAGGACGGCCACCACACCGATGGTGTCCTCGTCGCAGAGGGCCGCGGCCTCGGGGGCGCCGAGATGGAGCCGGTCGGCCTCCATCGGCACGTAGCGCGGTTCGACGTCCCAATAGCGGCAGAACTTCTCCCAGCACACCTGGACGTTGGTGCCCATGATCAGGTTGGGCCGCTGGGCGTCGGTGGTCGACAGGCCCCGGCGTTGGCGCCACCGCCACTTGAGGGCCATCCCGGCCAGCATGGCCGCCTCGCTCGACCCCGTCGTCGAGCACCCCGTGGCATCGCTTCCCGGGGCGTTCCACAGGTGGGCCAGCATGTGGATGCAACGGCGCTCGAGCTCGGCGGTCTGGGGGTACTCGTCCTTGTCGATCATGTTCTTGTCGGCGCAGTCCGCCATGAGCCGGGCCGCGTTGGGCTCCATCCAGGTGGTGACGAAGGTGGCCAGGTTGAGCCGGGCACTGCCGTCGAGGAGCAGCTCGTCGCGGATGAGGTGCTCGGCCACATCGGGGTCCATGGGAGCGTCGGGCATCCGCAACTTGGGGAACGACCGGGTCTCGTTGCGGCGGGCGTAGAGGGGCGGATACGAGACCTCATCCGACTGCGGGCCGTCGTGGCGATGGAGGGGCACGGGAGCACTTCCTTCCGGGGGCATCCGCCCGCCGATCGGTTGAACCTATCGACCTCTCAGGCGGCCCGCAGGCTCCTGGCGGCCGGGTCGAGACCGATGGCCCGCCGGTAGTGGTCGACCAGCTCGTCGCCGATGGTCGACCAGCTGCGCTCGGCGACCGATGCCCTCCCCGCCCTTCCCATGGACCGGCCCAGGGCCGGATCCTCCTGCAGGGCATGGACGGCAGAGCGGATGAGCTCGGGGGACCCGCTCGGATAGAGCCACCCGGTTCGGCCGTGGTGGATGAGGTCGAGCGGTCCCCCGGCCGCCGGCGCGACGACCGGCACACCCGAGGCCAACGCCTCCTGGATGGCCTGGCAGAACGTCTCGTGGGGGCCGGTGTGAACGAAGGCGTCCAGGGAGGCGACGATCGCGGCCAGCTCCGACCCGCTGCGATAGCCGAGGAAGCGGACATCGGGGAGTTGGCGGTTCAGCCGCTCCCAGGCCGGGCCGTCGCCCACCACGATGACCCGCACCCCCGGCATCCCGGCCAGGTGGGCCAGGTGACGGATCTGCTTCTCGGGGGCCAGGCGCCCCGAGTAGCCGACGAGAAACTGGCCCCCTGGCTCCAACAACCGTCGGCGCAGCCCCCGGTCCCGATGGCGGGGGTGCCACCGGTCGAGGTCGACACCGCGGGACCAGCGAGCGACCCGGTTGATGCCGTGGCGGCGAAGATCCCACTCGGCCAGGCTCGACGGGGCCAGGGTCACGGCCGCCCGACCATGCACCCGCCGCAGCCACGCCCACGTGACCGCCGAGGTCACCCCCAGCCCGTAGCGGCGGGCGAAGCCGACCAGGTCGGTCTGGTAGACAGCGACCGCCGGCACGCCCATCTCCTGGGCCGCCCGCCCGGCCACCTCGCCGAGCAGGACGGGCGCCGCCAGGTGGACGACGTCGGGGCCGAACCTCTCCAGCGCCCGGCGCACCCCGGGTGTGGGTATCCCGACCGGCAGCGAACGATAGGCCGGCAGGTGGAGAGCAGGCACCCGTTCGACCGCCGTGGCGCCGGACGGGCCGCACCGGCTGGGACCGAGACCCGGCGCGACGACGAGCACCTGGTGGCCTCGCCGCTCGAGGTGGTCCACCACTCGGACGACGGAGTTGGTGACGCCGTTCCATGTGGGAGTGAAGCACTCGGTCACGATGGCCACGCGCATTGATAGCGACGGTAAGGACCCCGCCTGTCCGGGCATCGACAGCCAGGCGACCGAGCGGGTAACACCGGGTGGACACTCTGCTGCGGGGGCCGCCTACCCTGGCCCATGGCCGGAGGCACGCCTGAGCCACCCGAGGTCCGACCGGCGCAACCGGTCGCCTCCCGTCGCGCCCTCAGGCCCGGCGCCGTTGCCGGGCTCGATGGAGGACCGATCGAGTACGCCTGGGTCGACGGGGCGGACGACCTGGCGCCGGTGGTGCTCCTCCACGAGGGCCTCGGTTGCGTCACCCTGTGGCGGGACTTCCCGTTCCTGGTGGCCAACGCCACCGGCCGGCGGGTCCTGGCCTACTCCCGCTACGGCTACGGCGGGTCAGGGCCGGCGGCACTTCCCCGCCCGGCCGATTTCATGCACGCCGAAGCGGTCGACGTCCTGCCCGACCTGGCCCGCCACCTGGGCTTGGCGCCGGCCATCCTGGTCGGCCACAGCGACGGGGCCAGCATCGCCCTGATCGCCGCCGCCGCCCACGCGCTCGACGTGGTCGGTGTCGGGGTTCTTGCCCCGCACGTCTTCGTCGAGGGTCGATCGCTGGACGCCATCGCCGCCATCCGCGCCGACTACCTGGCCGACGACAACCTCCGCTGCCGTCTGGGCCGGTACCACCGCGACCCCGACATGGCGTTTTGGGGTTGGAACGACGTCTGGCTGGCCGACGCCTTCCGGTCCTGGGACATCACCGCCATGCTGGGGTCCATCGACGTGCCGGTCGTCGCCGTCCAGGGCCTCGACGACCCGTACGGCTCGACCGCCCACGTCGAGGCGGTCGAGTCCCTTGTCCAGGGCCCCTGTCGCGGGGTCGTCCTGGAGTCCACCGGCCACGCTCCCCACCTGGAGAACCCGGCGGCGACCGTCGAGGCCCTGGCCGCCGCCCTGGCCGACCTGCCCTGAGGAGCGGGCGCTCAGGCGTGGTCCGCCCACCAGGCCCGGGCGGCCGGGGCCCAGGCGCGGTGACGGTCATGGAACAACGTCGCCGCCTCCCCGCCGGGCCACGACCGGTCCAGAAGCTCGCCTGGCAGATCGGGATCGGCGGCGGGAAAGTGACGCCAGTCCACCTCCACCCGGTCGAGGTCCCAGGCCCGCCCGGCCAGAGCCCGGGGATCCTCGGCGGCGCCGAGTTGGCTGACGAAGACCGTCGCCCCGTCTACGAGGCCCAGGTCGGCGAGGAACGTGGTGGCCTCGCTCTCCCGGCTGGCCCACGGTGAGATCCAGACGCCGGGACCGAAGGGGGCGAAGCCGGCCCACCCCAGCCGCACCCGTAGCCGGTGGCGGAGGTGCCGGGACGGCTCGGGCACGCCGAGCAGGCTCATGGCTTCGAGCACGGTCGAGGTCCACACCTGTCCGCCCCCCGGCAAAACGTGCTCGCCGAGTATGGTGAGCAGGAGCGACCGGGCACTGGTTGTTGCCGACCGGGCGCCACCGGTGACCCGGGCCGAGGGGGTGGGGGTCGGTGTTGACGGGCTTCAATGCGGCGTCGTGGTTGGTGGAACGCCATGTGGAAGAGGGAAGGGGAAACACCACCGCCATCGTCAGCGATGCCGGGTCCCGGACCTACGAACAGCTCGCCGGTGACGTGTGGGCGGCGGGCAATGGCCTCGCCGACGCCGGTGTCCGTCCGGGCGAGCGGGTCGTCCTGGTCATGAACGACGAACCGGCCCTACCGGCGCTGTTCCTCGGAACCATGCGGATCGGAGCGGTCGCCATCCCGGTGTCGACCATGCTGACAGCCGACGATCTGGCCGTCATCACCGCCGACGCCGACGCCGCCGCCCTGGTGGTCTCCGACGCCTATGCCGGTCATGTGGCCACCATCGTCGCCCGTACGCCGACCCTCCGGGTGGTCGTCACCGCAGGCCCTCCGGCGGCCGTCGACGTGAGCTCCCGCCCGATCCCGGTGCTCGGGTGGGCCGATTTCGCCGACCGTACGCCGCCCGCCGACCCGGGCACCGGCGACGACACTCCCGCTCTGTGGCTGTACACGTCGGGCACGACCGGTAAGCCGAAAGGGGCGATCCACGGCCACGCCAACCTATGGGCCACGGCGGACAACTACGCCCGGACCGTGCTCGGCACCGGACCCGGAGACCGGTTCTACTCGGTGGCCAAGCTGTTCTTCGCCTTCGGCCTGGGCAATGCCCTCACCTTCCCGTTCGCGGTGGGAGCCACCGCCATCCTCGACCCGGGGCGACCCACCCCGGCCCGGGTGGCGGAGCTGGCTCAGCGCTTCGAACCGACGCTGTTCTTTGCCCCGCCGGGGTTCTGCGCGGCTCTGGTCGACTCCGATGTCGACGCCTCGGCGCTGGCATCGGTGCGTTTCGGGGTGACCGCGGGTGAGACCATGCCCGCCGACCTGTGGCGACGGTTCCGGGACCGCTTCGGTGTCGAGATCCTCGACGGCATTGGCACCACCGAGGCGTTGCACATCTTCTGCAGCAATCATCCCGGCGACATCCGGCCCGGCAGCACCGGCCGGCCCGTGGCCGGCTACGACTGCAAGCTGCTCGACGAGGACGGCGGCGAGGTCACTGCTCCCGACACCCCGGGGTTCCTCCATGTGCGGGGCGCATCGATCGCCCAGGGTTACTGGCAGCGCCCCGAGGCCACCGCTCTGGCGTTCGTCGACGGATGGCTGCGCACCGGCGACGTGTACTCCCGAGATGCGGAGGGCTTCTACGCCTACTTCGGACGCAACAATGACCTGATCAAGCCGGGTGGCATCTGGGTCTCCCCAGCCGAGGTGGAAGCGGTGCTGGCGGTCCATGACGACGTTCTCGAGGCTGCCGTCGTCGGCCAACGCGACTCCGACGGCCTGGAGACATCGGTGGCCTTCGTGGTCGCCCGGGCCGGGCGAACCATCGCCGTCGATGCCCTCCTCGCCCACTGTCGGGAGCGGATGGCGGCGTTCAAGCGACCTCGACGCATCCTCGTGGTCGACGAGTTGCCGAAGACGGCGACGGGGAAGGTTCGCCGCTTCGCCCTCCGTGACCTTCTGTCCGGAGAAGCGGCGCCGGAATCAAGCTGAGGCCAGCCGTCAGTCGAAGATGGGATCCCGGGTCCGGGTCCGCTTGAGCTCGAAGAAGCCGTCGACCCCGGCCACGGCGACGACGCCGTCCCACAACGTGCCCGCTTCGTCCCCGCGAGGGATCGGGCTCATCACCGGGCCGAAGAAGGCGATGCCGTTGACGCTGATCACCGGCGTGCCCACGTCATAGCCGACCTGGTCCATCCCCTCGTGGTGCTCGGCGCGGATGGCGTCGTCCAGCTCGGTGCTGTTGGCGGCGTCGGCCAGGGATGCAGGGAGGCCCACCTCGGCGAGAGCGGCGACGAACGTCTCCCGCTCCCTCGGGGCCTTCTCGAGGTGGAACCGGTTGCCGAGCGCCGTGTAGAGCGGCAACTTCACTTCGTCACCGTGGGCCTTGGCCGCCGCCATGACCACCCTCACCGGCCCCCACGCCGTAGCCAGCAGCTCCCGGTACTGATCGGACAGGTCTTCCTTCTTCTCGTTCAGGTAGCCCAACGACATGATGTGCCAGCGCACATCGATGGGTCGAACCTCGGAGACCTCCAGCATCCAGCGTGAGGCGATCCAAGCCCACGGGCAGATGGGGTCGAACCAGAAGTCGGCGGTGTCGCGCTGATCGGTCATCAACGCTGTGCAACACGGCCCTGTCCCGTTCTCTTCCCCTGCCGCCTCTGGTTGGTCCGATACGGGTTGGGGTACAGGGCGATGGGCGGTTGTTGCCGCAAAGGAGCTTCTTGGAGGCCACCAGATCGTTCGAACCGGAGCCTGAACAGGTTCTGGCTGCCCGCCACTTCGTGGCCGGGTCGCTTGAGCGTTGGGGGCTGATCAATCCCGATGTGGCGCTGCTGGTCAGTGAGCTGGCCACCAACGCGGTGCTGCACGCCCGCAGTGAGTTCGAGGTGTGCGTCGCCGCCGCCCCGGAGCGAATCAGAGTCGAGGTGTCGGATTTCAACACCCGGCTGCCCACCATCGTCTCGGTGCCCCCCGACGCCTGCAGCGGCCGGGGCCTGATGCTGCTCCAAGCCCTGGCCGGGTCGTGGGGCGTGGAGACTCACCCCAACGACGGCAAGACCATCTGGTTCGAGGTGCCGACCGGGGGCAGCTGAACAGCACGGTAGGATCTCCTTGCCAGGATCGGCGGACCCGGGCAGACTGGGTGAGACGCACCTTGGTGAGCGCTCGTTCCCCCTCGCAGGTCCCCTGCGCCGTCGTCGGCTCGGCAGCCGATGGTCCGCAATCCCCTGATGCCATCGAGGCTCGGGGGCACCTGCACCAAGGAGAAGCAACCAATGACCCGATCCGTCGGACTGTTCATCAACTCCTCTGCGCCGCTCGAGGAGCTGGCCCACCGGGTGGCTGGCGTCACCCAGGCCACGGCCTCGCCGGGCACCGCTCCCGATGTCTGGGAGCTGCGCTTCGGCACCGTCACCGCCGCCCTCTCCGCCCATCACGGCGCCGACGCCGCCGACCCCCTTCTGCGCCGGTACCCCTATGCATTGGCCGCGGAGATGGCTGAGGGGTCCACGGCCGGGGACAGCCCGGAGGTCAGAGCCCTGCGCGACGTCGCTCGCACCCTTCATGATTCGACCGACCTGGCCGCCCTGCTCGTCGTTGACGTGCAGAACCGGCGGCCCGCCGCTTCCGTCGACAGCGACTGACGGTCGTTCTCCGGTCGAGCGGTGCGCGAAGCTGGCCCCAATGGACCGACTCACCGGCGACGCCGCCTGGACTGAGGCCCTCGTCGCCGACGCGGGCCCGGGCCGAGCAGAAGCGGCCCGAGCGTTCGCCGCGTCGGTCCCCGCCGGGTACCGGGAACGGGTCCAGCCCGGCGATGCCGCCTGGGACCTCGACAGCATCCTGGTGCTGGAGTCGGGGGTCGCCGGCGATGCCAGTGCCTGCGGGGGGGCCGGGGTGTTCCTCGAGTCCCAGGCCTCGGCGGACGGGACCGGCGGCCCCCATCGCATCGGCGTCCGTCCGGGCCTGTCGTCGCTGCCGGGCTCGTTCCGGCTCCGTCGGGTGGCCACCGAGCCGGTCGAGCTGTCCGAGCTGCTCCCGCTCATGGAGAGCTTCGGTCTGGTCGTCGTCGAAGCGTTCCCGCAGTGGATCGATCCCCCGGCGGGATCGATCCGCCCGTGGCACATCGACGACATCGGCGTCCGCCTGCCGCCGTCCTCGTCGGGTCCGGGACCCCGTTTCGACCCGGCCAGCGACGGCGACCGCCTCCTCGACGCCCTCGAAGCCGTGGCCGACCGGGCTGCCGACGTCGATTCGCTCAATCGCCTGGTTCTCGCCGCCGGCCTGGGATGGCGCCAGGTGGTGGTGGTGCGGACCTACCGCCGTTACCTCCATCAGGCCGGCTGCCGGTGGTCCTCAGCGGAGCTCGACGACGCCCTGGCCGGGTATCCGCTCGTAGCCCGGGGACTCGACGACTACATCTCGGCCCGGTTCGACCCGGCACCGGACCGGACCGGTTCGGAGTCCCGAAGGGCACTGCTCGACGTCGTCGGGGAGGTCACCCACCTGCAGCAGGACCAGATCCTCCGTCTCTTCGTCGGGCTGGTGGACGCCACCGTCCGTATCAATGTGTTCACCGATCCGTCCCCGTTCGCCCCGGGCCGGGCCGTGGCCATCCAACTCGACAGCGCCCGGGTCCCGGGCCTGGCGCCCCCCCGCCCCCGGGTGGAGACCTTCGTCCACGGTCCCGCCGCCGAGGGCATCCATCTGCGCAACGGTCTGATCGCCCGCGGTGGGCTGCGCTGGAGCGACCGGCCCGACGACTTCCGGACCGAGGTCCTCGACCTGGCCCAGGCTCAGGTGAAGAAGAACGCCATCATCGTCCCGACCGGCGCCAAGGGCGGGTTCGTGGTCCGCAGCCGGGCCGCGGACCCGACCGGGGGGCCGGTGGCGCGCGCCGCCGTTCAGGCCGCCTACGAGGTCTTCGTCGGGTCGCTGCTCGACATCACCGACAACGTCGTCGGTGGTCGGGTCGTCCACCCGGCGGGCGTGGTCGCCGACTCGGACGACCCGTATCTGGTCGTGGCCGCCGACCGGGGTACGGCCACGTTCTCCGACGTGGCCAACGCCATCAGTGAGCGGCGGTCGTTCTGGCTGGGCGATGCGTTCGCGTCCGGCGGGTCCCGGGGTTACGACCACAAGGCCCTCGGGATCACCGCCCGGGGGGCCTGGGTTGCCGTCCGCCGACACTTCCACCAGCTGGGCCTCGACCCCCAGTCCGAACCAGTCCGGGCGGTAGGCGTGGGGGACATGTCCGGCGACGTGTTTGGCAACGGCATGTTGATGAGCAACACGCTGCGGCTCGTCGCCGCCTTCGACCACCGCCACGTCTTTGTCGACCCCGACCCCGACCCGGCCCGGTCGTTCGCTGAGCGCCGGCGGCTGGCCGGGCTGGCCGGCTCGAGCTGGGACGACTACGACCGGTCGGCGCTGTCCCCGGGTGCGGGCATCTGGAGCCGGGAGACCAAGGCCATCGAGCTGTCCCCGCCGGCCCGCCGAGCGCTCGGCGTCGACGCCGACGTGGTGACCCCACCGGAGCTGATCGCCGCCATCCTGGCGGCACCGGTCGATCTGCTTTGGTTCGGCGGCATCGGAACCTATGTGCGAGCCCCCGACGAGAGCGATACCGACGTGGGAGACCGGGCCAACGACGCGGTTCGCATCACCTCGAACCAGCTCCGGGCCCGTGTCGTCGCCGAAGGCGGCAACCTCGGGGTCACCCAGCGGGGCCGCATCCGCTACTCCCGCCGAGGAGGGCGGATCAACACCGATTTCATCGACAATGCGGCAGGCGTGGCCATCTCCGATCGGGAGGTCAACCTGAAGATCCTCCTCACCCTGGCCATCGAGGAGGGCCGACTCGATCCCGAAGGGAGGGACGAGCTCCTTGCGGCGGTCACTGACGACGTCGTCGCGGCCGTGCTCCAGCAGGTGGACAACAGTGTGGTCGCCCTGTCACGGGCCGTCCCCACCAGCGCCGCCGAGCTCGACGCCTACGAGGCGTTGATCGGCTCGTTGCAGCGGGGCGGATATCTCGACCGGGCGGTGGAGGCGCTCCCCGACGCCGGCGAGCTGGCGACCAGGCGCCAGGCCGGTGCCGGCCTCATCCGTCCCGAGTTGGCCGTCCTCCTGGCCTACGCCAAATCGGCCCTGGTGGCTGACATCGAGGCGTCCGAGCTGCCTGGCGACCCGGCCCTGGTGGACAGCGTCAGCCCCTACTTCCCGCCGGTCATCCGAGACCAGTTCGCGGCGATCATCACCCGACACCGTCTGTACCCTGAGTTGGTCGCTACCGACGTGGCTGGTGAGGTGGTCGACCAGATGGGTGTCACCTGGGCCCATGAGACGGCGGCCGCCCTCAACCGCTCCAGGGTGGATGTGGCCGCCGCCTTCTGGGCGGCACGCGAGGTCCTCCGCGCCGGCGCCCGGTGGGAGAAGCTGGTCCGCTCGACGGCCGGGGTGTTCGCGCCGGGAGCCGACCTGGACCTGGAAGCCCACCGGGTGGTGGTCGCCGCCGTCGACGTGGTGGCCCGTCGTTACCTGGCCCGCCCCGGTCCGGTCCGGCCCGGGGTGGTGATAGCCAACGACCGACCCGTGGCCGACGTCCTCGCCACCGGTGCCCTGCGGGCGTCGGGAGCGGCCGAGCGCGACCGCCTGGTCGGGCTGGGTGCCGACGACGAGCTGGCCGAGGAACTGGCCCGGTGGTCGACCGCGGTGGACGTCGCCGACGTGAGCGCCATCTGCCGGTCCCTCGGGGGTCGGCCTCTGGCCGTGGTCGACGTGCTGGTCGCCATCGACGAAGCCGCCGGGCTCGGTCCGGTGATCGCCGCCGCCCGGGCCGCCGGGGCGGGCGGCGGCCGCTGGGCCTCATGGCAGGCCGAAGCCCTGGCCGCCGATGTCGTGGCCTGGCGCCACGCCGCGGCCGTGTCGCTCATCGACATCCATGGACAGACCGATGCGACGTTAGACGCGATCACCTCATGGCGAGCGGATGGCGCATTCGCGGCCGTCGACGCTCTCCGCTCCCGTCTGGGCACCCGGGACGACCTGATCGTGGCCACCCTGGCCGTCCGGTCCCTCCCCGCCGGCCCGTGACCGTCAGGCGAGGTCATTCCCCAAATGCGAAGTCGGACCGGGTCCCGCCTCCCGACGCGGGTCGTCGGCCACCCGACTCGGGTCGCCAACGAGGGCCTGCACCTCGATCCAGGCCCCCTCGATGGTGTCGAGCCGGCTGACGGCGCTCTGGCGTAGCCGAGCCGACACCGCCGCGACCAAGCTGTTGGCCAGGGCCAGCATGCCCGTCATGCTGTCGAACGGCCCGACGCCCTGGGCAGTCACGAAGAACCGCTCGGTCGTGCCGCTCACCAGGGGAGAGAGCGGGCTGTCGGTGACCGCCACCGTCGCCGCGCCCCGCCCCCTGGCCCAGTCCAACATGCTCACCAGTGACCGCTCGTAGCGTCGAATGTCGATGGCCACCAGCGTGTCGCCCTCGGCCAGTCCGGCCAACTGCCGGCTCACCGCCATCTGCGAACCGGACAGCAAGGTGACTCCGGAGCGGAGCTGCGCCAACTGGCCGGCCAGGCTCACGCCCACCGGGTAGGTCACCTCGCCGGGGAGGACCCAGACCTGGCGGTCCCGATCGGCCAACATGGTGATCACCCGGGCAAAGGTCTCGAACTGGATCCCTCGGAGGGTCCTGGTGACGTTGTCCGCCTCGGTGACCATGGCCCTGTCAAGCACGTCGGTCGGAGGGTTCTGCCGGATCCGTTCCCGGGCCGGTCCCAACTGGTGGGCCAGCTCCGACTGCACGTCAGCCTGCAGGTCGACGAAGCCCTGGTAGCCGAGCTTCACGGCCAGGCGGACCACGGACGGTCCTGAGGTTCCGGCCCGCTTGGCCACCTGGGCCACGGTGCCGAACGCAATCGTCTGTGGCTCCCCGGCCAGCACCTCGGCAATCTTGCGCTCCGTGGTCGTCAGGCGGTCAGCGTGCAACATGATGCGATCGATCACGTCCATAGAGGCTCCGCAGCATATGACGACAGCAAGGGCGTGGCCCGAAGAATCTCGGGCAGGCTACGGTGCCGGGGTGCTACCAGGCGGCGAGGCTGCCGCTACGCCGATCGCCGGGGGGAGGACCATGAGGGTTGCCGTTGCATCGGATCACGCAGGCTTCGCGTTGAAGACGGCCGTCGCCGAGCATCTCCGCCAGTCGGGCCACGACGTGGTTGATCTGGGCACCGACAGCGATGCACCTGTCGACTACCCGCCGTACTGCGCCACCTGCGCCCGGACCGTCGTGCGCGGGGAGGCCGAGCTCGGCATCGTCGTCGGGGGCAGCGGGCAGGGAGAGCAGATCTCCGCCAACAAGGTGCACGGGGCCCGCGCCGCCCTCTGCCACGACGAATACACGGCCCGCCTGGCCCGCCAGCACAACAACGCCAACGTGTTGTCCCTTGGTGCCCGGGTGACGGCCGAGACGTTGGCCCTGATCATCGTGGACACGTTCCTGGCCACCGCCTTCGAGGGCGGCCGGCACGCGGGGCGCCTCGATCAGGTGGCCGACATCGAACGGGAGGAGTGCGCGAACCGCTGATGGAAGCGACGTCAGGCAGCCTGCTGTACCTCCTGGCCATCGTGGTTGCCATCGGCCTGGTCATCGGCGCGGTGTGTCTGGTCGCCACCGTCGTCTACCGGGTCAAGCACCGCGACGACCCGGAGGCAGGCACGTAGCGTTCATCCAGGGTTGCTTCCCACACTATGGCGGGGACCGTTGCCCGGCCGCGTTTCGCCCCTTTGATCAGGAGGCGCTGGAGATGGCTGTGGCGTAGGGCTCGAGGTCCCAGCCGTTGGGCGAGCCGACGGCGTCACGCATGGCCTCCCAGCCATCGCCGTGGCGATCGAGATGGCGGTGTTCCAACTGGATGAGCGTTCGTTGCTCACCTTCGGCGGTGAAGGTCATGTGCACTTCACTGGTCTTGGCCGGATCCGTCTCGATCTGCCAGCTCAGGCTGATGTCCCAGCTGAAGGCGACGTGGGCTGGAGGCTCGTAGACCAAGACGGTACCCCAGCGGTTCTCGGTCCCGTTG
>JALYVP010000179.1 GCA_030853185.1 Actinomycetota bacterium
GCACTGCTGCGGGCCCGACCGGCTATCGACAAGGTGGTCGGGTCGCTCACCGGCGACGAGGCCACCGGTGCCCGCATCGTCCGCAAGGCCGTCGAAGAGCCCCTGAAGTGGATTGCCATCAACGCTGGCCTCGAGGGCTCGGTCATCATCCAGCGGGTCGAGTCCGAGTCAGGGGCGGTCGGTCTCAACGCCGCCTCCGGCGAGTTCACCGACCTCCTCAAGGCCGGCATCATCGACCCGGCTAAGGTGACCCGCTCGGCGTTGCAGAACGCCGCCTCGATCGCCGGCCTGCTGCTCACCACCGAAGCGCTCGTGGCCGACAAGCCCGAGAAGCCCAACCCTGCAGCAGCGGCTGCTGGCGGTGGCGGCGGCGGCGGGATGGGTGGCATGGGCGGGATGGGTGGCATGGGAGGCATGGGCTTCTAGCCCGTTCCCACCTCAGCTCGTTCGTCGAGGCCCGGGCCGTCATGGCCCGGGCCTCGGTCGTTGCCGTCACGATTCCGCCTGCCCACGCCTCGCAACCCATACAACGCAACGGGCTGCGCCGTACCGCCAGCTTATGCCACCGCGAAATATCATACAATGTAGACTTCCCTATAAGGAGCGATCCGAGAGTCCATCTCCCGCTATGGGTGGCCGACGCAAGTCAAGAGCCCACCGTCGGAAACTCCGACCGGTGGGCGGTAGCATGGAGACATGGACAAACCGCCCCCGGATCTGGCCAAGTTGCTCGAATCCTGGATGGAGTGGGAACGCGGCCACAACCCACCGGGACGGACGCTGGCCGACCTGAAGATCGCCGGCATGCGAGAGATCCTCGAGGGGCTCGTGGCCGAGCTGCCCGTCACCGTTGCCGTCGATTCCGCCGATGCCGCAGCCACGGAGTCCTGGACGCCGGTCGTCTGAGCCGTGAGGTCCGCGCAACTCGGTGGGCCCCAGCCCATACCGCGCCCCGAGGGAGCGCGGCCTGGGCCTCCCACACCGTGGTCCCACCTCGAGCGGATCACCGTCGACGACGTCGTGGCGGCAGTGGCGGGCCGGGTGCCAGCGGAGGAGGAGCCCCACCATGGCCGCGGTTGCCGCCCATCAGCGGTCCTCTGCGCCGTCTTCGCCGAGGGCGACCAGGCCCAGGTGATCCTGACCCGCCGGTCCTCGAAGCTGCGGTCCCACACCGGCGAGGTGTCGTTCCCCGGCGGTCGCATGGAGAGAGGTGAGTCGGCGCTCGGCGCCGCCCGGCGCGAAGCCCACGAAGAGGTGGGCCTCGACCCGGCGACGGTGACGCCAGTCGGCCGGCTGTCCACGCTCACCACATCGATCAGCCCGGCGCCGATCACCCCGGTCGTGGCCACCCTGCCCGGTCGTCCCCGGCTGGTAGCCAACCCCGACGAGGTGGACCGGGTCTTCACCGTCGCCCTGGCCGCCCTGGCCGACCCGGAGGTCCACCACAGCGAGCTGTGGGAGTGGACCGACGGAGTCGAGCGGTGCATCGACTTCTTCGACCTCGAAGGTGACACCGTGTGGGGAGCGACGGCCCGCATGCTGAGCGAGCTCCTCGACTGGGTGGCCGGCGGGCTCGACCGATCCTGAGCGGCCGGGCCAGGCTCACAGGAGGGACGCGACGAACCCGACTCCGGCGGCAACGGCGTCCTCCGGTAGCGATAGGACCAACCCGGCGGCGACAACAGGCGGCGCCAGGATCTGGACAGGAGCGGGCAGCGCTCGGTAGGCAGCCACGGCCTGATCCACCATCGACGGGGCAGGCGGCGGCGAGTTGTCCGGATGCACGTCCGTCGGCTTGACGGGGACCACGGTCGGGTGGCAGCCATGGGCGTCGAGGAACGTGCCGGTCTGGAGGCCCTCGACCCCCTGAGCGATGAGGCCAGCCCCGGGGACGCCGGCGACGGCGGCGGCCATCGCCGCCTGGTCGACCATGGCCAGGGCCTTGTCCGAGCTCGATGAGGCGTGATCCTCGGCGGTGACCGTGTTGGCGGTGTCGCCAACCAGGAGAGACCCGGCTCCATCGCCGAGCACCTTGAACAGGGACTGCAGCACCCCCAGCGTTCCCAGGTTCTCGTTTGTCTGGTGGAGCAGGGTCCCGGGATTGTCCCGGCCACCTGAGTGCACCATGGCATTCATGTCCGCCCGAGCGGTCGTGGACAGCTTCGCCATGCCCAGAAGGCTGCTCGCCATGCCCAGGGGGCTGCTGGGGTCGAGAGACGGGCCCGGGGTCCACAAGCCGGGCAGGGTGCATCCGGCGGCCGGGGTCTCCTGGGCGCAGAGGAGGGCGAAGGCGTTGCGTACGGTGTTGGCGTGCTGCTGGGCTTCCTCGAAGCGTCGTAGCGCCCGGCGGTGGTCGAGGTCGGCCTGGTGAAGCTTGACCTGGGCTTGGTGAAGCTTGTGTTGGGCGTCCTGACAGGTCTTCTCGGCGATGGGAACCGTGGTGTGAGCGAGGGCGGCGATGGCCGGGTTGGGAGACGCGGCGGCGCTCTGAGCGGCGCTCAGGGCGGCCGTGGCCTGGGTCATGGTTGTCTGGGCGCCCGTCTCGGCGGTCTTGGCCGCCTGGTAGAGCCGCTCGGTGCGTTGCGCGGCCTTTTCGTCGGTCTGGGCCTCCTCGATGGCATGGGCAACGCGGGGCATCTCCGAGGCGACCCGGTCGAAGGCCTGGGCCGCGGCGGTGGTGGCTCCATGAAGCTGGTCGAGGAGGGCGCGGGCCTTGTCGCCGGCCGGCCCGGCGAACGCGGCCGCTGACAGGTGGGCGTTGGCCCTGACGAGGCGATATGCCTGTTCGTGGGCAGCGTTGGCGGCGGCGCCGTAGCCGCGGCCACCGGAGAGGATGCTGTCGGGTTCGGCCATGGCCGGGGGCATCGTCCTCACCCGCCTACCCGGTTGAAGTTGGCGGCGTAGAGGGCGACGAGGGCCCCGGCCGCCTCGACCAGTCCGTCGAGGTGTTGCATCCGGGTCCCCCACGCCTGGCCGAAGGTGGAGGCGGCCCCGTCCGTCGTCGGGTCGCCGAACGACGGCGAGGTCATACCGGCCAGGTGATGACCTACGCCGGTGCTCCTGAGGGTCCCGGCCGCCCCGACCAGGCTGGTGGTGTTCGCTGCGATCAAGGTCATGCTGCGGTTGTACACGGCCGACCTGGTCCTGACCATGGGAAGGGATTCCTAACGCTGGTCCGCATGCCGAGCGAGATGCCCGGCGCCCCTGCACCCCTGAGATGGCGGTACCCTGTTGCACCTATCATGTTCTGTCCACGGTGCGGTATCACCCAAGCGGAGAATCGGGAGCGCTGCAGCCGCTGCACCGCGCTGCTGACCCGTCCTGAGCGGCGGTCGTCGTCGCCTCTGCGTGAGGTGGCGTCGCCGACCCGCCGAGGAGAGCTGGCCCAGCGGGCCGCCGGCGTCGTGGTTCCCCCCCGCCCCCGGCGCCGCCCCGAGCCCGTTCCGGTGCCGCCCGCCCTGGGCGGACCGGTGGCATCCCCCCAGCCGCCGACGCCCTACCCTGCGCCCGTGGCCCCGGCGGTCACCGCCGCCCAGGCGGGGGCGCCCGGGTACAGCCCCCCGACGGGAGCGCCAACCGCGTCCTACCCGCCGCCCGCCGGCTACGGGCCGGCCACCGAAGCCGCCCAGCCGGACGGCCAGGGCCGCGAACCACGACCGGGTGAGCCCGGGTGGCCTCCGCCGCCCGGGCCCTGGCAGGGCTCCACGTCAGGACCGGCTTCCGCCGACCGGCGGCCCGCGGGCTGGGCGCCCCGGCCCAACGGCACGGAATGACGGGCAGCACGGAATGACTGGCGGCACCGAATGGTGAGCTGGTGATGGCCGAGATCGAGATCGGGCGAGGCAAGTCGGGCCGGCGGGCGTACGGGCTCGACGACATCGCCATCGTGCCGAGTCGCCGGACCCGTGATCCCGAGGACGTCGACATCTCCTGGGAGATCGATGCCTACCACTTCGAGCTGCCCCTCATGGGGGCGGCCATGGACGGGGCTGTCAGTCCGGCGACAGCCATCGAACTGGGCCGGCTCGGCGGGGTCGGGGTGCTCAACCTCGAAGGGGTGTGGACCCGGTACGAGGATCCCGACGCCCTCCTCGACGAGATCGCCCATCTCGACGCCGACAAGGCCACGGCCCGCATGCAGGAGATCTACGCCGAGCCGATCAAGGCCGAGCTGATCACCCGGCGGATCGCCGAGATCAAAGACGCCGGGGTGGTGGCGTGCGCGTCCCTCACGCCTCAGCGCACGGCCCGCTACGCCGACGCCCTGGTGGCCGCCGAGCTCGACCTGTTCGTCATCCAGGGAACCGTGGTCTCGGCCGAGCACGTTTCGAAGGGCAGCGAGCCACTCAACCTCAAGCGGTTCATCCGCGAGCTCGACATCCCCGTCATCGTCGGTGGCTGCGCCTCCTACCAGGCGGCCCTGCACCTCATGCGGACCGGTGCGTGCGGCATCCTCGTCGGCGTCGGCCCCGGCCAGGCGTGCACCACTCGTGGGGTTCTCGGCCTGGGGGTGCCTCAGGCGACGGCCATAGCCGACGCTCGCGCCGCCCGGGCCCAGCACCTCGACGAGACCGGCGTCTACGTCCAGGTCATCGCCGACGGTGGCATGGCAACCGGCGGTGACATCGCCAAAGCCATCGTCTGCGGGGCCGACGCCGTCATGATCGGCTCGCCGCTGGCCGCCGCCCAGGAGGCTCCGGGCCGGGGCTACCACTGGGGGATGGCGACGTTCCACCCCACCCTGCCGCGCGGGGCCAGGGTGGAGACCGCCCGCCGCGGGACCCTGGCCGAGATCCTCGTCGGGCCGGCCCATGACAACGACGGGCGGCTCAACCTGTTCGGCGCGCTGCGGACATCCATGGCCACGTGCGGCTACGAGACGGTCAAGGAGTTCCAGAAGGCCGAAGTGATGGTCGCCCCCTCCCTCCAGACCGAGGGCAAGACCCTGCAGCGGGCCCAGGGTGTCGGCATGGGCCATTGAACGACGGACATCCCTCCGGCGAGGTCAGCACCCTCGACGTCAAGGATTTTGACACCGTCCCGGTCGTCGACTTCGGCGGCGGCAGCTGGTGACGTGCTCCTTGCGCTCACCGGGTGCGAACTGCTTCCCGACGGCTTCAGCGTTGTCTAAACGGTCAGGGCCATCACTGCTCGAACTGGTGATGGCGCACCTCCTCGGTCTCTACCCGTCGGCACCGGCCGGGGAGCCGGCCGGGCGTAGGCCGACTCAACGTTCCGGTCACACGCACCCGGTATCTTGGGAGGAGCGATGCCATCCGACCCCGAGTCGCTCGGCGGCCTCCGATCAAGCAGGACCGGGGATCTGCTCTCCGGGCTGAACCCCATCCAGGCAGAGGCGGTCGCCCATCCAGGCGGGCCGCTGCTGATCGTCGCCGGGGCCGGTTCGGGCAAGACGCGGGTGCTGACCCATCGCATCGCCTGGCTGATGGCCGAGCAGGGCGTGTCGCCGTTCGAGATCCTGGCCATCACCTTCACCAACAAGGCCGCCGACGAGATGCGCAACCGGGTCGAGGCGTTGGTGGGCCCGGTGGCCAAGCGGATGTGGGTGTCCACCTTCCACTCGGCCTGCGCCCGGATCCTGCGGCGCGACGCCAGCCGGCTGGGTTACAAGTCGTCGTTCAGCATCTATGACCAGGCGGACGCGGTCCGCCTGACCGGCTACGTCGTCCGGGATCTCGGCCTCGATGCCAAGAAGTTCCCGCCCCGGCAGGTGCACGCCACCATCTCCGCGGCCAAGAACGAGCTGATCGACTTCGAGACCTACGCGGCCCAGGCGGCGTCGATCTTCGAGCGCAAGATCGCCGAGGTGTACCGGGAGTACCAGCAACGCCTGTTGAGCGCGTCGGCGATGGACTTCGACGACATGCTGGTCGTCACCGTCACCCTGCTCCAAGCGTTCCCGGACCTGCTCCGCTGGTACCAGCACCGCTTCGCCCACATCCTCGTCGACGAGTACCAGGACACCAACCGGGCCCAGAACGAGCTCATCCTCCTGCTCGGCGGCGCCCACCACAACGTCACGGTCGTCGGCGACAGCGACCAATCGATCTACCGGTTCCGCGGTGCCGACATCCGCAACATCCTGCAGTTCGAGGATGCCTTCCCCGAGGCCACCGTCGTGGTCCTCGAGCAGAACTACCGCTCCAGCCAGACCGTCCTGGATGCGGCCAACGGGGTCATCGCCAACAACCTGGCGCGCAAACCCAAGGCGCTGTGGACCGAGGCGGGCACCGGGGAGCTGATCGTCCGCTACCACGCCGAGGACGAGCACGACGAGGGTTCGTGGCTGGCCGGCGAGGCCAGCCGCCTGCACCGGACCGGCGGTGGCGTCGAGGGTGACGGCCGGACCTACGCATGGGGTGACATCGCCGTGTTCTACCGGACGAATGCCCAGAGCCGGGCCGTGGAGGAGGAACTGGTCCGCCGGGGGATCCCCTACAAGGTCGTCGGAGGCACCCGGTTCTACGACCGCCGGGAGATCAAGGATCTCCTCGCCTACCTCCGCGCCGCCACCAACCCCGGTGACGAGGTGTCACTGCGGCGGATCGCCAACGTTCCCAAGCGCGGCGTGGGCGACACCAGCACCGAACGGGTCGAGCGGTGGGGGCGCGACCACCATGTCAGCTTCGGGGAGGCCCTGGCCCACGCCGGTGATGCCGGCGTCTCCGGGCGGGCGCTGGGCGGCATCGCCGAGCTGCTGGGCCTGCTCGCCGACCTGCGGGCCGTGACCGACCGGGGGCCTGAGGGCGACGGCGGGGGTCCGGCCGCCGTGGTGGAGATGATCCTGGAGCGGACGAACTTCCTCGGGGAGGCGACCACGGGGGACGGGTCCGCGGCCGAGCCCTCGGTCGAGAGCGCCGGGCGGATCGAGAACATGGAGGAGCTCCTCGGCTCGGCTCGCGAGGTGGAGGACCTCGACACCTTCTTGGAGCAGGTCAGCCTGGTATCCGACACCGACGAGCTCGACGGCGACGAATCCAAGGTGGTCCTCATGACCCTGCACACCGCCAAGGGGCTCGAGTACCCCGTGGTGTTCCTGGTCGGCATGGAGGACGGAGTGTTCCCCCACCTGCGTTCCCTCGGCGAACCCGACGAGCTCGAGGAGGAGCGCCGGTTGGCCTATGTCGGCATCACCCGGGCCCGGGAGCGGCTGTACCTGTCCCACGCCTGGTGCCGGAGCCTGTGGGGCCAGACCCAGTACAACCCGCCGAGTCGATTCCTCCGCGAGATCCCCGAGAGCCTGGTCCGGACGGCCGAAGGTGGCCATCAGGCGGTGCGGGCGAGCGTCA
>JALYVP010000180.1 GCA_030853185.1 Actinomycetota bacterium
GTCGAGTTCAGGGCGCCAGGAGTTCTTCGACGGTCAGGATCTCGTCGCAGCTGGAGCAGAAGCCGCCCCGTCCCAGCCGGCGCATGAAGCTTCCGCACTCGCAGCGTTGATCGCCGACCTGCCTGACGTCACAAGCCGGGCACTCATAGACGACCCCCGCCTTGCGAGAGCGGGCGGCAGGGACTGGCTCAGGGGCCGCAGTGACCGTCTGGTGGCGCCGGCGCCAGGCCGCTTGCCGGCATCGGTCGCTGCAGGTGGTGCGCTGACGGCCGGGGGGAAGAGGCCCGCCGCACACCACGCAGCTATCCGTTACGGAACCGTTACATGACGGGATTGTCACGTGGCGCTCACCTTGGCGGTGCCGGGGGTCGGTTTCTGGCGGCGCCGGTAGCTGGGGCCGTCGAGGACGAGCTCGTAGGCGGACGACTGGAGGCGGTCGATGGCCGACTGGGCGAGGAGGGGGTCGGCCATGAGGCCGAGCCACTCACCTGGAACTGGCACACGTTGCTTGAGCCGGATCCGGCCTTCTAGCTGGGCCTTTGCTGGTCTGTGGAGGGTCCGCCACTTTCAAGTCAGGATAGGTCATTGTTAGGTGCCACCTTCGATCCTGTGGCAGGAAGAGGGTGTGCTGGTGGGACGGGCCGATTTGAGGGTGGTTGCGGGGGTGGCGTTGCCGGCGGCGAGCCCGATGGACCCGGACCGCTTCGAGGTGGCGTGCGTGGACGCGTTCGTGGCGTCGTGGGCGGCGCGGGGGTTCAGCCCGGTGTTCATCGAGAACGCCACCGGGGTGCTGGAGCGGTTCTTGGTGTTGCTGGCTGTGCCGGCGTGGGAGGCCGGCCCCGACGACGTGGACGCGGTGGTGGCTCAGCTGGTGGCCAACGGTCTGGCGGCGTCGACCCGACGGGGTTACGTGCAGGCGTTCAAGGACTTCCACCGGTTCTTGGTGGTCCGTAAAGCAGCGGAGATCGAGGCGACTTTCGGTGTGCATCTGATTGACCCGGTGGACGAGTTCAACGCCAGCCGCCATGTCGGCAACGACTCGCCGTCGACCAAGGCGCCGCCGTCGCCTGAGCGGATGGAGGAGTTCTTCGCGTTCTTGCGGGACCGGATCGCCACGGCCCGCAAGTTCGGCCCGGCGGGGCGGGACTATGCGCTGTTCCGGACGTTGTATCACGCCGGCCTGCGGGCGGATGAGGCGGCCTGTCTGGAGCTGGCAGATTTGCACTTCGGGCGCGGCCCGTTCGGCAAGATCCACGTCCGCTTCGGCAAGGGCACCCGCGGGTCCGGTCCGCGGCCGCGGTGGGTGCCGATGCTCGATCAGCTCGATTTGGTCTTGCGCTGGTTCGTTGACGACATCCGCCCCAAGCTGCCCGAGTCGAAGGCGTTGTTTTGCGACGAGGGCGGCGGACCGATCCATCGGGGCACGATCCGCAACCGGCTGCGTCATCTGTTGGAGTTGGAGGCCGGTCCGGTCGAGGAGCGTTTCAGTCCGCACGGCCTGCGGCACGCCTGTGCCACCCACAATTACGAGCGAGGCGTGGACCTGGTTGCCATCCAGCAGATGCTCGGCCACTGGCATGTGGGGACCACCATGCGGTATGTGACGCCGTCGGCGACGTTCATCGAGGACGCCTATCGCCGGGCGGTGTCGACCACGTTGGCTGACCTGGAGGGAGGACCATGACATGAATATCCGATGGCGCCTGCGGATGGCCGCCGCCCAGAGGGAGGTCTGGACTGGCGCCCAGCTGCGCCGGCTGCTCGCCGAGCGGGCCGGGCTCGAGCTGTCGGCGGCGTCAGTGTCAGCGCTGATGACCAGGCAGCCCGCCCAGTTGAAACTGTCGACCCTCGGAGCGATCTGCACCGCCCTGGAGTGCACCCCGAACGACCTGCTCGATGTCGACCTCACCCCTATCGAGGCCAAACCGAAGCCGGCCATAGCGACCCGCGCCCCGGTCAAGGCCGCCCGGGGACGGTCGATGCCGCCGCTGTGAGACTCGCTGACTGCATCCGCTGCGGCGGCGGGATCGGGTGCAAGAACCAGACGCTGTGCCACCGCTGCCGGGCCGCGGAGCGCGAGTCCGCCCGACGTGGGCACTGCCCCAGCTGTGGTGAGGTTCTCCGTCTCAACGCCGACACCGGCCGCTGTGTGCGCTGCTCGCGCACCTGCGTCGACTGCGGGCACCCGGTCCAGCCCAGGACCGGGGTGCGCTGCCGGACCTGCCGGGTGCGCGGCGAGGCCATCGTCGCCAAATCACCCTGTCGTCGCTGCGGGCGGCCCGGGTTCATCCGCACCGAGACCGGCTGGTGCGGATCGTGCTCTCGCCGGCCGCCTCCGCCGTTGCCGCCCCGGCCGTGCACAGCATGCGGCGCCCTGGCCCGAAAGCAAGGTGAGGGAATGTGCTTGCGCTGCTGGACCCGCAGCCCCACCCGGCCGGTCACCCAAGCCGCCAACCTGATGGCCGCACTCGACGTCGCGCCAGAGTGGCTGGTCCGCTTCGCCGAGTTCGCCACCGAACGCCACTGCGTCGCCCGGGCCTGCCTGATGGTCAGCGCTGTAGGCCGATTGGCCGCCGACGGGGAGCCCGCCCACCCCCAGGCCATCCTCGAGCGGTCACGCCGACCCGGGCGTTCCGCAGGGACACTGGCGCGAACACTGGAGGAGTTCCTCGTCAGCGAGCACCTGGCGTTCGGCCTCGACCAGGAGGCGCGCCTCGCTCACGGGCGTCGACAACGCCGGGTCGACGCCACCCCCGCGGTCCTTCGTCCCCCGGTGGCTGCCTTCTCCGATCATCTGGTCCGCTCCCAGGAGCGGGCTCGACGGGCGGGCACCCGCCCTCGTGCCGACAACACGATCGAGCACACCCTGAGCATCGTGCGCGACCTGGCCTGGTTCCTGGCCGGGGAACGAGCCAAGCACGACTGGTCGGCTGTCGACGTCGGCGACATCGAGGCGTTCCTGGCCGAACGCCCGGCCAACCGACGCCGGCGGCTGCAGACAGCACATCAGTTCTTCGGCTGGGCCCGCAAAAACAAGCTGGTCCTCGTCGACCCGACCCGGGACCTGCCAGGACAGCCCCGCCGTGGTTTCACCGGCGAGACGCTCAGCATGGCCGAGCAGCGCCGCTTGTTCCGCCGCTGGAGCAGCGACCCCAATGCCCATCCCCACGAGGCGCTCGTCGGGATCCTCGCCCTTCTCCACGCCGCTTCGAGCTGGGAGCTGCGACAGCTGCGCGTCGCGGACTTCGATGCCGCCCACCGCACCCTGCATATCGGCCGTCGACCGCCGGTTCCTCTCGACCCGGTCAGCGTCTCTGTCATTCAGCGCTGCCTGGCGCAACGCTCCTCGCTGGACACCCGGAACTCGCACCTCATCGTCACCACCCAAACCAAGACCCGCGCCACACCAGCCTCCGCCGCCTATCTCTGCCACGTGCTCGACGCCACCGGGGTGGCCCCGAAACGTCTCCGCACGACGCGCATCGTCGATCTGGTCGTCACCTTGGATCCCAAGGTCGCCGGCGAGGCCCTCGGCATGCAAGCCGCCGGTCTCGTCGACTACCTCGCCGATCATGTCCACCCGGGCCGGCTCATCGACATCCCGGCCGTCAACCAGGGTTGATAGACCGATGCCTCTGGAACGAGCTGCCAAGCTCACCGCCCGCATCGCCAGCCTCGAAACCGACCGGGAAGCTGCCGTCGCAGCCGCCAGGGCCGCCGGTGCCAGCTGGGCCGAAATCGGCCAGGCGCTCGGAGTCAGCGCCCAAGCAGCCCACAAACGTTATCGGTGGCTCCGCAACAGCCCCATCACCGGCGAAACCTGGCGTGAGCCGCCGCTGCCCTTCTGAGCGCCACCGGCTCGGACCCGTCCTCCCAGCCCCAACACACACTCCAACCTCGGCGAACCTGTGTCGTTCAGGCGCCACCTTGCACACGTTCGGGCGAACCTGTGCGCTTTGATCGGCTCTCGGTTGGAGGTGGCGATGGTGGCCGCCCGGCCGTGGCGTTCCACGATCAGCTCGTACAGGTCGGCGGTGTCGGCGGCGTCGAGGGCGTGCAGGCACAGGTCGTCAACGACGAGCAGGTCGCAGCGGATGAGCTTGCGGATCTCGACGTCGTGGCTCAAGTCGAGCCGGGACGCTTTGAGCCGTTTGAACAGCTGGTCGGCCCGCTCGAAGTGCACGCTGACCCGCCGGCGGACCGCGGCGTGGCCGAGGGCGGTAGCGATGAAGGTTTTTCCGACACCGACGGGCCCGAGGATCAACGCGTTGTGGGCGGCGCCGACGAAGCGCAGGCTGACCAGCTCGTCGAGGGTGGCCCGGTCGTAGGTGACTTCGGCGGTGTCGTCCCAGTTCTCCAGGCGCATGGTCGGGTCGAGGCCGGCCCGCCGGGCGCGCAGGTCGGCGGAGGTGGTGTCTCTGCGGGTGACCTCGTCGGAGAGGACCAGCTCGAGGAGCTCGGCGTGGCCGAGGGAGCGGGCCTTGGCCAGGGCCAGGCGTTCGGGGAGGGTGTCGAGGGCCTGGCCGAGCTTGACCCGGCGCAGCAACGCTCGCAGCTCGGGGCTGATGGTCGGTGCCGGGGCGCTCATGCCGCACCGCCGCGGTCCGCGCCGGCCGCTGCCGACAAAGAACCGTCGGGGTTGGCCGGTTTGGTGGTGGCGAAGTGGGCTGGGTCGCGGGCGAAGCGGGCTGTGCCGGCCGGGGCTGCGACGGCCAGGTCGGGCGGGCTGTCGGCCTCGGTGGCCCGCTCGATCATCCGGCCGATCAGCCCGACGTTGACGGCTTCGGCTTCGAGCGCCCGGGCGCAGGCGGCTTCGACGCGCTCTGGTCCCCACCGCTTGACCAGGCCCAACAGGGCGTACACCTGGCGCATCTTGGTCCACGGCAGGGGATGGTCCAACACCGCGGCGGCGTAGGCGCCGATGGAGGGCCCGTGCCCGGCGGCCAGGCGCTGGAGGTGATCGAGGTCTCTCATGGCATACGCGCTCTGGTGTTCGGGGAGGTCGGCGGGGTCGGTCGACCGCCCGCCGGGGGCCTGGCGGGGATGGACCTTGACCACCGCCCCCCGGTGGCTGACCCGCACCAGGGCTCGGTCGGCGCGGGCGTCGACGCGGGCGCCGATCAGGTCGCCGGGTATCGAGTACAGCGCCTTGGCCACCTCGATGTGGTGGTCACGGTGCACGACGGGGGTGGCGTAGATGGGCAGGTCATAGGGCGACGTGGGCGCCGGAAGCAGACGGGGGGCCTCCTCGGCGGTGAAGACCTCTGCCGGGCGGCGCTGGGTGGTGCCATGGATGCGCATCCCGGCCCGCTCCGCGCACCACACCACGGCTCGGCGCTGGCCGTCGGCCAGGTCCACGAAGCTCTCCCCGGCGAAGAAGCTGTTGCGAACAAACGGAACTGTCCGCTCCACCCGGGGCTTGTCGGTCGGGGTGCGCACCCTGGCCGGGTCGATCACGAAGCCTCTCGACTGGGCGTACTCGATGAACGCCTGGTTGATGCGGGGGTCGGTCGGGTTGGCCTTGTCGATGACGGCCGACATGTTGTCGGGGATCAGGACAGCGAACACGCCCCCAAAGAAGCTCCAGGCCGCCTCGCAGCCGGCGATCACCGCCTGAGTCGTCTGGGTGAAGCTCAACCACACGAAGCAGTGCCTGGAGAACACCGCGGTGAAGATCAACGCCTGGACCACCCGGCGCCGGCCGGTCTCGGCGTCGTCGATCAAGCCCATCTTGCCGAAGTCGACTTGTAACTCGACGCCCGGCTCCCCGTCGGCGACACGCACCGTCGTGCCCCGCACCGACCGGCCCACCCCGATCACCTCCAGCGCGTAGCGGTGCAACGTCCGCTCCGCCACGACAACACCCCGCCGTCCCAGCAACTCGCCGGCCTTCACCACCGTCAGACCGTCATCGACCAGCCACACCTTCAACTGGTCATGATTGGCGGCCAGAAGCCCCCACGCCGGCCCACGACCCTCCCGGCGTTGCGGGCGCACCCGCTCGCACACCGACGCCAACACCACGTCGTCCAGCTGGCCCTCGCCGCCGTCACGGACCAGCCCGGCGTCGACCGCCGCGCCCACATAGCGGCGCACCGTCTTGCGGTCCAGCCCGGCCAGCCGCTCGATCGCTCGCAGCCCCTCCCCACGCACCCACAGTCGAAGCACTTCTCGGATCTCGTACACACGAACCTCCCGGAACATGGCCACCTCTTCTGCGGCCGCTCGCCGGCCGAAGGTGGCGAGTCCACCGGCAGCGGCGCCGCCGCTGGTGGATGCTCCCGGGTGGTCCCATCACTGGCGGAGCAGTGGTCCCATCCTCGTGGCGGAACTCACCTCAAAGTGGTCCCTTCCTCGTGGCGGGCGACACTCCCTCCTCAGATGGCCTGATACTCATGGCTGTCTCATCCTCGAAGTATCCTTGGCCCATCACCGGTCCCTACTGTTGAGGGCGTGGTGAGCAAGGAGGGGATGTGTGATGGCGGGAAGCCTTCGGCAACGGCCGGATCGTGGCGCGGATGCGTGGGAGTTGCGGGTGTATCTGGGGCGGGATTCGGCCGGCCGGGTCCGGCAACGCAGCGTGTTGTTCCGTGGACCCAAACGCGCAGCCGAGCGGGAGCTGGCCCGGCTGGTGGCCGAACAGGACCGTGCCCCGGTCGTGGTGCCCGACGAGTTGGCTCGGTCGTGGGGTCCGACAGCGACGGTCAACGACGCCATGAGGGCTGGAAGGCGAATGGATGGGCCGATCTGTCGCCCAGCACGGTTCAGCGCTACGACAGCCTGTGGAGGGTGCATGTCAAAGACTCGATCGGCCGGCGCCGGATCACCAGCCTGGGTCCCTATGACGTGGAGCGCTACTTCCGGGCGTTGAAGGCCTCCGGTCTCTCGGAAGCCTCAGTGCGCCAAACCCGGGCGTGCTTCACCGGGCGTGCCGCCTGGCCCGCAAGTGGAGCAGCAACACGTTGCCGAACCCGATCACCGACACGGAACTGCCGGAGTGGTCCCTTGCAGAGCAGGGGCCGGCCGTGCGATCCCCTGGCTGCGGAGGAGGTTCGTCGTCTTCTCTCCGCGGCTCGTGAGGACCGTGACCCTCGGGTATCGGTCTTCGTTCGCCTGGTCGCGGCCACCGGGATGAGGCGCGGCGAGGCGTGCTGTCTCCGGTGGGACGACGTCGACTGGGTTCATGCGGCCATCCGCGTCGATGAGGCACTCGTCACCGACGGCGCTGGACTTAGGGACCGCGTAGCAACTACTT
>JALYVP010000181.1 GCA_030853185.1 Actinomycetota bacterium
GTGCACTTCACTGGTCTTGGCCGGATCCGTCTCGATCTGCCAGCTCAGGCTGATGTCCCAGCTGAAGGCGACGTGGGCTGGAGGCTCGTAGACCAAGACGGTACCCCAGCGGTTCTCGGTCCCGTTGACGCCACGGTCGATGATGTGGCCGCCGACGTGCGGCTCGAAGATCATCTCCGCGAGGGGCTCCTGAAGGAGGTGCTTGTCGGGGTCCCACCACTGACCGATGTCTCGGGTGAAGAACGAGAATGCCCGGTCGATGGTTGCTTCGACAACGATGGATCGGCGGACGATGGTGGTCTCAGTGTCGGTGGTCATGGTGCCTCCTTGGTGTTGGTTTGGTCGGGTGCGGTGGACTGCTCGACGGCCGTCTTGAAGGCGGTCAGTGATCGCTGCCAGAAGGAGTCGAAGTAGGAGCGGATCGCCTCAAGGCCTGATGGGTCGAGGCTGTAGACGTGGCGGGTGCCTGCCCTGCTCTCTTCGACGAGGCCGGCCAGCCGCAGCACTTTGAGGTGCTGGGAGACCGCCGGCCGGCTGACGGGGAGCTGCTCGGCGAGCTCGCCGACTGGGCTGGGCCGCTCGGCGACGAGCTCGAAGAGCCGGCGGCGGGTCGGGTCGGCGAGGGCCACGAGAGCGTCAGTTATCACTAACCGTAAGTTATCACTTACAGAAGATGATGTAAACCCGTCATTCCTCGGCAGCATGTCTCCCAAGTGGGACGCCGAAGCGGGTTCGTGGCCACCGCCATCGAGGGGGCCGGCACGCGGGGCGCCTCGATCAGGTAGCCGCTCGCGGTGGCGGCCGAACGCCCGCACCGCCGAGTACGACAGCCGGCTATCGGGCGAACGCCTCGGCCAGCACTGGGCGCACCAGCAGCTGCCGGCCCACCCTCACCTTCGGGGACCGCCTACGAGGTGGTCAGGTCCATGCCCAGCGAGCGTAGCTGCTCAGCGGGGCGGTGATAGCCCCGCTCCAGGTGGTGCACACCACGCAGCAGGGATGACCCCTCGGCAGAGGCGGCGGCGATGACGCTCGAGAACCCGGCCCGGACGTCGGGGATCTCGACGGCTGCCCCCCGCAGCTTGGAGACCCCGCGGACGACCGCAGAATGGAGGTTGGAGGTGTCGTGGAAACGGCACGCCGGACCCCCCAGGCAGGCGGAGAACAGCTCGATCTCCCCGCCCATGGCCTGCAGGGCGGGTACGTACACGAATCGGTCCTCGTAGACCGTCTCGTGGAGCACCGACATGCCCTCGGCCTGGGTGAACAGCACCATCAGCGGGGTCTGCCAGTCGGTCATGAACCCGGGGTGGACGTCGGTCTGGACGGCCGCCGCCCGCAGGCCGTCTGGTGCTGATGCGATCATGGCGCCGTCGTCATCGATGTCGACCCTTGCCCCCATCCGCAACAGGGTGGTCACGGCGGTGACCAGGCGGTCCTGGCCGCAGCCGACGACTCGGACCTGCCCGCCGGTGAGCAGCCCGGCCACCAGGTAGCTGAACGCCTCGTTGCGGTCCCCGTCGAGTCGAGCGGTGGCGCCCCGCAGGGACGGCACGCCCTCGATGACGATGCGGCGGTCCGGGCTCATCTCCACCCGGGCGCCCATCCGCTGGAGGAACAGGGCCAGCTCCAGCACCTCCGGCTCGGTGGCCGCATTGCGGATGACGGTCTTGCCCTCGGCCAGGGCGGCGGAGAGCAGGATCGACTCGGTGGCCCCGACGCTCGGATACGGCAGCTCGATGATGGCCCCCCGCAGCCGGCTGCAGCGGGCCGAGATCCCTTCGTCGGTGACGTCGATCTCGGCGCCGAGGGTTCTCAGAGCCTCCACGTGGAAGTCGACGGGCCGGGACCCGATGCGGTCACCGCCGACCCGCGGTACCCAGGCTTCCCCGGTGAGGTGGAGCAGGGGACCGAGAAGGAGGACGGGTATGCGGTTGAGGCCGCTGAACGACAGGGGAACCGACGGCGACGCCTGCTCCGGTGGGGTGACGGTCAGGCTTTCCCCATCGCGCTCCACGCCGGCGCCGATGGCCTCGAGGATGCGGGTCGTGATCTCGACGTCACCCACGTCGGGCACATTGGTGATGGTGCTGGGACCAGACCCGAGGATGGCGGCGACCATGTGCTTGGTCACCGCGTTCTTCGAACCCCGGACCTTGACCTCCCCGTGGAGCGGGCCGTTGGGTTCGATGAGCCAGGCGTCAGACACTCGTGGAAGGGTACCGGCCCGGGCCCGATCGAGTCGGCACCCACCGCTCTGGTACACCTGGGACCCGTGACCGGCCACGCCTCTACGACTCAGCCCTCGACGACGGTGCCGGGCGCTCAGCAGGACCCTGCCGACTTCTACGGCGTGTTCGGGGCCGTCGCCATCATCATCGGGGCGATCGTCGTGATCCGCCTGGCGTTCCGAAGGCCCCGCCGGCCGCCGCCGCGTCGGGCGCCCCCGGATCACGAGCGTTCTGCTGAGCCCCGGCCGCCATTCCCCCCATCACCACCAGACGAGCGGTCGTGAGCGGTCCGCCACCGCGCTCAGGGTGAGCGCGCTGCCGGTGCTCGACCGCATCGAGGTCCTCCGGCTACGGCTGCCCCTGGCCCGGCCCTGGGTGAGCCCGGTGGCCACCATGGTCGAGCGCGACGCCTTGCTCGTTGCCGCCACCGTCGACGGGGTGGTGGGCTGGGGTGAGTGCGGGGCTCAACCCGAACCGACCTACAGCCCCGAGTATGTCGACGGCGCCATCGACGTACTCGGCCGCCACCTCATCCCCCGAGCGCTCGGGGCCCGCAGTCGGGATGTGGAGGGCGTGGAACGCGCTCTGGCGGCGGTGAAAGGCCACCCGATGGCCAAGGCCGCCCTGACCACCGCCGTCCTCGACGCCCGGCTGCGGGCGCGGCACGTCAGCCTGGTCGACCACCTGATGTCGCTGACCACAGCCGTCGATGCCCACTCCTGGGTGATCCCGTCGAGGGTCCCGTCCGGGGTGGCCGTCGGGGTGGCGGCCGGGCTTGACTCCCTGGTCGAGGAGGTCGGTGCTCGGGTGGACGAGGGCTACCGCCGGGTGAAGATCAAGATCCATCCCGGCTGGGACGTCACCGCCGTCTCCGCCCTGCGGGCCGCCTTCGGCGCCTCGTTGGCCCTGCAGGTCGACGCCAACGGCTCATACGGAGGGCTGGGCGTCGACGAGACGGTTCGGCGCCTCCGGCCCCTCGACGACCAGGGCCTGCTGCTCATCGAACAGCCCTTCGGCGACGACGACCTGACCGGTCACGCGTCCCTGGCCCGGCGCTTGCGGACCCCGGTCTGCCTGGACGAGTCGATCGCGTCCGTCGACGACGCGGCAACGGCCCTGGCCCTGGGGGCGGCCTCGGTGATCAACGTGAAGGTCGGCCGGGTGGGAGGCGTGGCGCAGGCGGTCGCGGTTCACGACCTCTGCGCCGGCGCCGGCGTGCCCGTGTGGTGCGGTGGCCTGCTGGAGACGGGCGTGGGCCGGGCCGTCAACCTGGCCCTCTCGGCCCTGCCGAACTTCTCCCTGCCCGGCGACCTCTCGGCGTCCGCCCGGTTCTGGGACCATGACGTCGTCACCGCGCCGGCCCGTTTGGAGAGCGACGGCACGATCGCCGTGCCGCGGGGGGTGGGCATCGGCGTCGAGGTCAGCCCCGACGTCGACCGTTGGCTTGTCTGGAAGGGGAGCTGGCCGGCGTCGTGAATGCCGAGCCCCGCTGAAGCCAGCTACTTCGCGCCCCGATCGGGCTGCGGTCCGAAACCCACGGGGCGGGCGGCGCCTCGACCAGGCGGGCCAGGTTCAAGAGGACGGCGTCATAGTTGACCCGCCATCCGTGCCACGCCTTCCACGCTGCTTCCCGGTCGGGGACGACATCGAGCCCGGCCGCCACCAGCTCGTCGAACGCCGCCTCCCACTCGGAGCGGTCCACCGAGATGGGGTCGTCGGGCGCCGGGTCCGCTTCGAAGGGGATCTTGTGGAGCCCGGCTATGCGCCGCAGGGCGAGCGTGCCCGCCCGGATGCACAGCTGGGCATCGGGATCCAGGGGGTGTTCGATGGCGGCCACCCACATCGACGCCGCATCGAGCAGGGTCCCCGCCGCCGTGACCCACGACTGCTCGGGGAGCGGGGATCGGAAGAAAGGCAGGACCGAGAACGTCGTGTGGGTCTCCTCGACATCGACGAACCATGTCTCCCAGTTCTGCCACAGGGTGTTGAGCCGGTAGCCGGGCTCCTCGATGCGGTGGTAGCGGATGAGCATGGTGGTGGCCCGGGGTGGGTCGCCGGCCCGGACCTTCAGCAGGCTCACCCCTGACTCCCGACGCGAGAAGGCGCCGTAGATGCTGGGCAGGTAGGTGATGAGCAGGGTGACGACGAGCAGGCCCAGCCCCGCTTCGCTGTAGCTGAGGAGGTCGGCTCCCAGGGTGCCGGGAGCGGTGGAGCCGAGGGTGAACACCGACGACCCCGATAGCTCGACGGCCCGGCTCGGCGACGCGTGGTAGACAGCCCCGAACATCAGGGCGTAGCCAGCCATGATCAGCACCAGCCAGGTGAACAGCAGGACGAGCAGGGCGACGGGCCCGAGCATGGCCATGACCCGGTCGCGGCGGGCGTAGGTGGACGACCGCCGGGCCCGCAGCCGGAACGCGACCCGCACACCGAGGATGGTGAGACGACTCAGGCGGTTCTGGGTGGCTCTGGGCAGGATGGTCGAGCGGACCGCGGAGAGCACGGCTCCGACGACGAGGATGACCCCGAGGATGAAGAGGATGATGTCAGCGGCGGTGCGCACGGCGGGGGGTCGGGTGAGACGGGTGGTGGCGGCGGTGGCGCTCAGGCCACCGACACAGTGGCGGGGTCCCAGGACCGAAGGTCGGCGAGGCGCGGGTCGTTGGAGAAGATCTCGACCACCGGTTGAGAGAGCCCGAGGCGCTTCTGGATCTTCTCGACGTCGAGTTGCTCGTTCCACAGCACCAGGGTCACGACCATCCCTGCCCGACCGGCCCGGGCGGTGCGTCCCGAGCGGTGCAGGTAGGACTTGGCGTCCTCAGGGGGGTCATAGTGAATGACCACGTCGACGTCGTCCACGTCGATGCCCCGGGCGGCCACGTCGGTGGCGACGAGCACCGGGAGGGTCCCGGTGGCGAACGCCTTGAGGGCCCGTTCCCGCATCTGCTGGCGCAGATCGCCGTGGATGGCCCGGGCGTCGATGCCCTCCTTGCGAAGGTTCTCGTTGAGGCGGTCGGCGCCCCGCTTGGTGCGGGAGAACACGATGGCCCGCCGGACATGGCGGCAGATGGCCGCCGTCACCTTCACCTTGTCCATCTGGTGCACCTGCAAGAAGCGGTGCTCCATCTCCGTCACCGTCGCCTGCTGGGAGATGACCTCGTGACGGACCGGATCGGTCAGCTCGTTGCGCACCAGCCGGTCGACGTCACCGTCGAGGGTGGCCGAGAACAGCATGGTCTGGTGGGCGGAGGTCAGATGGCGCAGCAACCACTCCACTTGAGGCATGAAGCCCATGTCGGCCATCCGGTCGGCCTCGTCGAGGACCATGATCTCGATGGCCGAAAGATTGACCTCGCCCCTTTGGCGAAGATCGATGAGCCGCCCCGGGGTGGCCACCACCAGGTCGGTGCCGGCGTGAACCGCGGCGATCTGCGCCTCCATCGCCGTCCCCCCGTAGCAGGCGGTCAGGCGGTGCCCGGCCGCCTTGGCGAGGGGTTCGAGCACGTCGGCGACCTGCCGGGCCAACTCCCGGGTCGGCACCAGGATCAGCCCTCTGGGGTCCTTGGCGGCCGGATCCACGGCCAGCCGCTGCAGGAGGGGCAGGCCGAACGCCAGGGTCTTTCCGGACCCCGTCTTGGCTTTGCCGCACACGTCGCGACCCAACAGGGCGTTGGCGATGGTGAGGGCCTGGATCGGAAACGGGGAGACGATGCCTTCGGCTTCGAGCGCCGAGCAGAGTGCCGGAGAGACGCCGAGAGCGGCGAAGGATGTGGGGGGTGCCGGGGGGATGATGGACCCGGGCGAACCGGCGGGACCAGCGGCTCCGTCGATGAGCGTGTCGCCGCCGACGAGCGTGTCGCCGGAGGGCTCGGGGGAAACGGTCAAACGTGCTCCTGTGGGGATGGTTGAGGTCACGAGCGCCTGGATGCGACGGCCTCAGGAGAGACAACCATCAGCTGACACAACAAGCGACGCAACTCGCTGACCAGACACAGAGTCTAACCCACGCTGGTGGTTGAGCCGTGGCCCGGTCGCGGTCGGTGGCTGTCGGTACGCTGGCCGGGTGACACTGCCGCTGTGGGAAGAGGTTCCCGGTCCGTCCCCGGCCCGGCCCGTCACCCTGATCCGCCTGGCCGGCGAGGTGGCCCGGTCCCTCGGCCAGCTCGGGCAGGTGGCGGTGGAGGGTGAGGTGCACCGCCCTACCACCTCCCGGGGCGGCTGGGTGTTCTTCGTGCTCCGTGATCGTGCCGCCCAGATGGATGTCAAGGTGCCTCGCAAACATGTGGCCCGGTGCCGGGCGGTCAGCGGCGAACGGGCCCGCGTCACCGGGACTGTCGAATGGACGGCCGACCGCGGGCAGGTCCATCTGGTGGCTGTCGAGGTGGTGCCGGTCGGCGCCGGCGCGGTCGCGGCCCTGCTGGCCGAGACTCGCAAGACCCTTGCTGATGCGGGCCTTCTCGCCCGCCCGCACCGCGGGTGGCCGATGCTGCCCGAGCGCATCGGGGTGGTGTGCGGTTCCGACGCCGCCGTGCGAGCGGACATCGAATCGGTGATCGCCGATCGATTCCCGGGGTACCCGGTCATCTTCGAGGAGACCACCGTGTCGGGGCCGTCCGCTCCGGGGGCCATCGTCGCCGCCCTGAGCCGGGTCTCGGTCCGCCCCGGGGTGCGGGTCGTCATCGTTGCTCGCGGTGGCGGCGACCCGACGTCGTTGCTGCCCTGGAGCAGCGAAGAGGTGTGTCGGGCGGTTGCCGCCTGCGCCGTGCCGGTGGTCTCCGCCATCGGCCACGACGGGGACCGCCCGCTGTGTGACGAGGTCGCCGATCTGCGCTGCGGGACGCCGTCGATCGCCGCCGCCGCCGTCGTGCCTTCCCGCACGGAGCTCTCCACCGCCCTCGATGCGCTTGCCGCCCGCGCCGTCCAGAGCCTCGGCGACCGGACCGACCGCAGCGCCCGCCGGTTGGCCGGGAACGACGCCTCGGTGGCGGTCACGGCCGGCCTGGAGC
>JALYVP010000182.1 GCA_030853185.1 Actinomycetota bacterium
GGTCGCAGGTGGACCTGCGGGCATCCCTGCGGCGGGCCCAGCGCACCGGCGGCGACCCGGCCCGCCTGCAGCGACGTCGCCACCGGAGCCGACCCCGCCGCCTGGTCCTGCTGTGCGACATCTCGGGTTCCATGGAGTCGTACTCCCGCGCCTACCTGCAACTGCTGCTCGGCGCCGTCGACGCCACCAGTGCCGAGGCGTTCGTCTTCGCCACCCGGCTCACCCGGATCACCCGGTCCCTGCATGCCACCAACCCCGACGCCGCGCTGGAGCGGGCCGGTCGGGCGGCACCCGACTGGGCTGGTGGCACGCGGATAGGCGAGGCGATCAAGGCGTTCAACGACCGGTACGGCCGGCGGGGCATGGCCCGCGGCGCCGTGGTGGTGGTCCTCTCCGACGGCTGGGATCGAGGCGACGCCGCCCTGCTGGGCCAGGAGATGGGCCGGCTCCGGCGCCTGGCCCACCGGGTGATCTGGGTGAACCCACGCCGCGCCAGCAACCAGTACCGACCTCTGACCGCCGGCATGGACGCCGCCCTCCCCCATGTCGACACCTTCTTGAGCGGACACTCGGTCGCCGCGCTCGACGAGGTGCTGGCAGCCATCGCCGGAGGCCCCCACCGGGTTCCTGCCGGCGTCCGGTGAGCGGAGCGCGACGGGCCGGGGCGTTCCCGCACGGCCTCCCTCGTGCGGGGGATGCCGGGACGGGGGCCTGATCCCTATCATGGGATCATGGGTACTCCACGGTCCGGTGGTACCCGGGAGCGACGGCCGGTGCTGCTCGCCGTGGCCGGGGACAGCGCCTCGGGCAAGACGACCCTGACGCGGGGCCTGGTCGGGGCGCTGGGCGGCGACGGGGTGAGTGCGCTGTGCGTCGACGCCTACCACCGCTACGACCGCGAGGAGCGCAAGGGGCTGCCATTCACCCCCCTCAACCCGGCGTGCAACTACCTCGGGATCATGGAGCAGCACCTGCAACTGGTCGCCACGGGCGAGCCCATCCTCATGCCGGTGTACGACCACGAGCGCGGCACGCTGCAACGACCGGTGATGTTCGAACCCGACGACCACGTGATCGTGGAGGGCCTCTTCCCGCTGCACAGCCGGCGGTCCCGGGCCTGCTTCGACCTCAGCGTGTACCTGAACCCCCCCGAGGCCATCCGGCGGGCGTGGAAGATCAAGCGCGACACCCGAGACCGCGCCTACCAGGAGGAGCAGGTCATCGAGGACCTCCGCCTCCGGGAGCCGGACTCGGCCGCGTTCATCCGGCCCCAGCGGCGGTGGGCCGACATCGTCGTCACCTTCGCTCCCGCCGAGGGATCCACCCGCGGGCGCGGGGACGCCCTGTCGGCGACCATCCTGATGCGGCCCACGGCCCCTCATCCCGACTTCAGCGACATCTTCACCGAGGACACCCGGGAGGCCGTGCACCTCAAGCTGGCCCGGGACGACGACGGGAGGCCGGTCGATGCCCTCTACGTCCACGCCCACGCGTCGCGGGAGATCACCCGGCTGGTGGAGATGGCCATCTGGACCACGCTGGGCATCGAGGGCCAGGTGCCCAACTCCCTCGGTGTCGTCGAGCCCGGCGTGCGCAGCGAGCCCCTGGCGGTCGTCCAGCTCATCCTCCTCTACCACCTGCTGCTCGCCCACCGGGTGAAGGGCGGCGACGCCGACGTCATCCCCACCTCGGCCCCTACCGGCCCCTGGCCCAGCCCCTTGACCCCGGCGCCGAGACGGCACTCGCCGCCCCGCAACGATCTTTCCGGAGAGGGCCGTTGCGGAGGCATCGGTGTAGGTTGACGGCGGGGGAATTGTCCGTTGCCGCGCCGGTCCAGACCAAGCCCAGAGCCGGACCCTGCCTCTTTGTCGTGCATTCCCGAACAGTGAGGATCAAGAAACGATGACCATCCCGACCGAAAACGTGGGGTCCCTGCCCCGCCCAATAAAGCTGCAAGAGGCGATCGCCGACTATGACGCCGGCAAGATCGACCACGCCACCCTCGAGGCCCAGCAGGACGCCGCATGCAAGGACTCGATCGAGCGCATGGAGGCGACCGGGTCGCCCATCAACTCCGACGGCGAGCAGCGGGCATCGAGCTTTGCCACCTACCCCCTTGCCGACACCCTCGCCGGCACGGGCCTGGCCGACCATCTGGCTGGTGACGGTCAGTTCTTCGCCATCTTCGACGATGGCCACAACCGCCAGTTGCCCCGCCTGACCGGCGGGCCGTTCCGCTACAAGACCTTCGCGTCGGACTACCTGTCCAAGTCGATGCCCTATGCCACCAAGCCGATGAAGCAGGCGGTCATCGCCCCGTCGATGCTGTCACTGCTCTACCCCCTCGAGGGCGAGCTCGACGGCTACTCCCGCGACGACTTCCACGCTGATCTGTGCGACGAGGCGGAGAAGGACATCCGCCAGGCGTTCGCCGCCGGCGCCACCCACGTGTCTATCGATTTCACCGAGGGCCGCCTGGCCAACAAGAACGATCCCCGCAACCCGTGGACCGGGCGCAAGATGCTCGATTTCTTCATCGAGCTCAACAACCGGACCATCGACCGCTTCTCGCCCGAGGAGCGGGCCAAGATCGGCATCCACACCTGCCCCGGCGGTGACTGTGACTCGGTGCACTCGGCCGAGGTCGACTACGCCGAGTTGCTGGGGGACATGTTCAAGATGAATGCCGGCTATTTCCTGATCCAGCTGGCCAGCGAGAAGGACAAGGATCACGTCTACAAGCTGATCGGCCAGCACAGCCGGGACGACGCCAACGGTGTCCCGCAGGTCGCCTACGTCGGTGTCATCGACCCGCTCAACCCCCGGGTGGAGACCGCCCAGGAGGTCAACGACGCGCTGGTCCAGGCCGCCAACTTCATCCCCAAGGAGCGCCTGGGCGCCACCGACGACTGCGGGTTCTCGCCCTTCAGCGTCGACGTCAAGCCCAAGCACGGCTCACCGGACCATGCCCGCGACGTGGCGTTCGAGAAGATCACCAACCGGGTCCAGGGAGTAGCGATGGCCTCGGAGGCGCTGGGCCTGTAGCAAGCAAGCCTGGATTGGGGGGCGGGCACACTGAGACATGCTCGGGGGCCCTGACGATCAGCCGCAAGGCGACATCGTTCAGGGCCCGACACCCGCGTGGTGCCGCCGGGGCACTGAGCTTCTGTGGGAGTGATTGGCGCTGAGGCGCTCAGTGCTGAGGGCCACATCACGCCGAGGCGGCGTTCCGCCCGGAGACGATTACATTCGAGCCGACGTCCTGTCACAAGAGGGTGAGCGATGAGCAACGGTTGGTTCGAAACGGTGGCCGAGGCCCAGCGCCGTGCCAGGAGGCGGCTGCCCAAGTCGGTGTACGGGGCGCTGATCGCCGGCTCGGAGAAGGGGCTCACCGTCGAAGACAACATCGCCGCCTTCGCCGAGCTGGGCTTCGCCCCCCACGTCGCCGGTCTGGCCGCCGAGCGGGACCTGGCCACCACGGTGATGGGCCAGGAGATCTCCTTCCCCGTGATCATCTCGCCGACCGGAGTCCAGGCCGTGCACCCCGACGGCGAGGTGGCCGTGGCCCGGGCGGCGGCGGCACGGGGGACAGCGATGGGGCTGAGCTCGTTCGCCAGCAAGCCCATCGAGGAGGTGGTGGCGGCCAACCCCCAGACCTTCTTCCAGATGTACTGGGTGGGGACGAGAGACCGGATCATCGAGCGCATGGAGCGGGCCCGCGCCGCCGGCGCCGTCGGGTTGATCGCCACGCTGGACTGGTCCTTCTCCCACGGTCGGGACTGGGGGAGTCCGTCCATCCCCGAGAAGATGGACCTCAAGACCATCATCCGGTTCGCGCCCGAGGCCCTGACCCGGCCGCAGTGGTTGCGCGACTTCGCCCGAACCCGCAAGGTTCCGGACCTGACGACACCCAACCTGGTACCTCCGGGCCAGACCGGGCCCACCTTCTTCGGGGCCTACGGAGAGTGGATGCAGACACCGCCGCCGAGCTGGGAGGACGTGGCGTGGTTGCGGGAGCAGTGGGGCGGCCCGTTCATGCTCAAGGGGGTGACCAGGGTCGATGACGCCAGACGGGCGGTCGACGCCGGCGTCACCGCCATCTCCGTGTCCAATCACGGCGGCAACAACCTGGACGGGACCCCGGCGACGATCCGGGTCCTGCCCGCCGTCGCCGATGCCGTCGGAGGCCACATCGAGGTCCTGCTCGACGGCGGCATCCGCCGGGGCAGCGACGTGGTCAAGGCCCTGGCGCTCGGCGCCCGTGCCGTCATGATCGGTCGCGCCTACCTCTGGGGCCTGGCCGCCAACGGTCAGGCGGGCGTGGAGAACGTGCTCGACATCCTGCGGGGTGGAATCGACTCGGCCATGCTGGGCCTCGGTCATGCGGCGGTCCACGAGTTGAGCCCGGCCGACCTGGTCATCCCCGCCAGCTTCGCCCGGCCCCTCGGCGTTCCCGACCCCGCCGGGTGACGAGCCGCCGGGCTGCTACGTCGCCGGCTGGAGCATGACCAGAGGAATCTCCCGGCTGGTCTTGTCCTGGTAGCCGCCGTAGTTCTTGTGGGCGGCGGTCAGCGGGGGCCACAGACGGGCCCGCTCCTCGTCGGTGGCGATGTGGGCGTGCATGCGCTGCGACGGCCCGCCCTGGACGACAACGTCGACCTCGGGGTGGTCCCTGAGGTTGAGGAACCAGGCCGGGTGATGGTCGTCGCCTCCTCGCGACGCCACGATGACCATGGTCGACCCCTCCTGCAGGGGCGACGTCAGCATCACCGACCGGGGCTGGCCGCTCTTGCGTCCCGTCGTGGTGAGCCTGATGACGGGCATGGCCGACGCCTTCCACCCGAGTCGGCCTCCGCTGGCGGTGAGGATCACCCGATGGACGGCATTCATCGTCTTCAGAACCAGGTCGCTGGGCATGTGCCCTGAACCTAGTGGCGACGACCGTCCCATCCAGCGTTCTCCTACATTGAGGGCGGTGAGGATCCAGGTTCCTCGGGGCGGCGCCCTGCCCCGCACCCAGGTCACGGCCATCGGCGTGATCGCCGGCGTCCTGTCCCTCGCCGCCGTTGGCGTGCTCTCCTCCGGCATGGCGCTGCTGCCCGCCGCCATCCTCACCCTCGTCGTCGCCGTGGTCATACTCCTGGTGGTAGGGACGGTCATCGCCACCTTCAGCGAACCCCTGCAGCGCCTCACCAACCGGGTCTTCGCCGACGACGAGGATGAGGGGTCGCCCGGCGGTCGCCCCGGGTAGAAGGTCTTCATGACTGACCAGCTGCCCGTCGTCGTCTTCGACGTCAACGAGACCCTGTCCGACATGGAACCTCTGTCCGGACGGTTCGCCGATCTGGGGGTCCCCGAGGCCATGGCTCGGTTGTGGTTCACGGGCGTGCTGCGAGACGGGTTGGCGCTGGCCGCCGCCGGGTCCGCCCAGCCGTTCGCCCGCATCGGGGCGGAGACCCTTCGCGGCCTGCTGGCGACCGTGACGATCGACCGTGACATCGAAGCCGCCATCAACCACGTGCTGAGCGGCTTCATGGCCCTTCCCGTCCACCCTGACGTTCCTTCCGGGGTCCAGGCCCTGCGGGCCGCCGGTCTGCGCCTGGTCACGCTCTCCAACGGGGCCGCGGCCGTTGCCGAACAGCTCCTTGGATCCGCCGGCCTGCGCGCCGAGTTCGATCAGGTCCTGTCGGTGGAGGACGCCGGGGTGTGGAAGCCGGCCCCCGGCGCCTACCAGCACGCGGGCCGGGCCTGTGGGACGGCCCTGGCCGACATGGTGCTGGTGGCCGTGCACCCCTGGGACATCGACGGCGCCGCCCGGGCGGGGATGAGCACCGCCTGGGTCAACCGGACGGGCCTGCCCTACCCCGGCCACTTCACGCCACCGGTGCACACCATCGGATCGCTCGAGGAGCTGGCCGGCGCCCTCGCCCCCTGATCGTCGGCGGCTCAGGCCGGTGGTGGCGGGGGAGCGGCCGCCACCTCCCGGCGGATGGCTGCCGCGAACCGGTCAACATCGTCAGGGGTGGTGTCGAACGAGCACATCCACCGGACCTCGTGGGTGGCCGGGTCCCACTCGTAGAACGGGAACGACGCCCGCAGGCGTTCGGCGACGTCGGGGGCCACGACGGCGAACACCGCATTGACGTCGGTCGGCTGGGTCAGGATGACCCCGTCGAGCCCGGAGACGGCGGCGCGCAGGCGAGCGGCCATGGCGTTGGCATGACGGGCGGAACGCAACCACAGGTCGCCCTCGAGGAGGGCGAGGAGCTGGGCGGACACGAAGCGCATCTTCGACGCCAGCTGCATGTTCATCTTGCGGAGGTAGAGCAGACCGGAGGACGCTTGCGGGTTGGCCACGACGACCGCCTCCCCGAAAGCCAACCCGTTCTTGGTCCCCCCGAAGGAGAGGATGTCGACGCCGGCACCGGTGGTGATCTGGCCCAGGGTGGTGCCCAGGGCGGCGGCCGCGTTGGCCAGGCGGGCGCCGTCCACGTGCAGCCACATGCCGCGCTCGTGGGCGTGCTCGGCGATGGCGGCCACCTCGGCCGTGGTGTAGACGGTGCCCAGCTCGGTGGACTGGGTGATGGACACGGCGAGCGGTTGGGCCCGATGCTCGAACCCCCAGCCCCACGCCTGGCGGTCGATGAGGTCGGGGGTGAGCTTGCCGTCGGGGGTGTCGACGGTGAGCAGCTTCAGGGCGCCGACCCGTTCGGGGGCGGCGTTCTCATCGGTGTTGATGTGGGCCGATTCGCTGCACACCACCGCCCCCCACCGGGGAAGGACCGACTGGAGGGCCAGCACGTTGGCGCCGGTGCCGTTGAAGACGGGGAAGGTCTCGGCCTGGGCGCCGAAGTGTCCGGCCATGACCTCACGGAGGCGTTCGGTGTAGACGTCCTCGCCGTAGGAGACCTGATGGCCGCCGTTGGCTGCGACCAGGGCGGCCAGGACCTCGGGATGGGCGCCGGCGTAGTTATCGGACGCGAAACCCCGCCGGTCGACGTCGTGGCGCGTGTTCATCGACCCCGTGCTAGCACGTGGACACTCAGCGCCCCAGCCGGCGCAGCACGGCGTTGACAGCCCCGGCGGCGGCCGGGCTGCCGCCCCGCTCCCCGGAGTTGGTGACGCTTCGGGACGCCAGGGAGTGGGCGGCGAGGGCGGCCTTGGCTTCGGTGGCGCCGACGAAGCCGACAGGGAGAC
>JALYVP010000183.1 GCA_030853185.1 Actinomycetota bacterium
ACCACGCCGTCCACTCCCCGCTCGGCGATGCCCGCCGCCGCCGCCCGGGCCGCGGCGACGGTGGTCAGGCACGGCACCTTGTGGTCCATGGCCGCCCTGCGGATGTGGGCCCCGTCGGCGCGGGGTCCCCGCCCTCGGGGCGTGTTGACGACCAGATGGACCTCCCCGGACCGGATCAGCTCGACCGAGTCGGCTCCAGCTGTCCCATCACCGTCGGTCCCGTGACCGTCCCGCTCTGCGACGCCGACCTTGGCGACCAGGATCTCGACGGGGATGCCCGCCCCCTCGAGGGCGGACGCCGTCCCGGAGGTGGCGGCCAGGGAGAAGCCGAGTCGCACGAACGAGCGGGCCACGGCCAGACCGGCGCCCTTGTCCCGATCGGCCAGGGTGAACAGGACGCGCCCGCCGGAGGGCAGAGGGCTCCCGGCCGCCACCTGGCTCTTGGCGAACGCCCGGCCGAACGTGGTGTCGATGCCCATCACCTCGCCGGTCGAGCGCATCTCGGGACCGAGGAGGGTGTCGGCTCCGGGGAACCGGTCGAAGGGCAACACGGCCTCCTTCACGCTCACGTGCCCGCCGGCCGTCGGGGGATGGACCAGACCTTCGATGCGCAGCTCGGCCAGGGTGGCGCCGAGCATGGCCCGGGCCGCGACCCGGGCCAGGGACACCCCGGTCGCCTTGGAGACGAACGGCACCGTCCGGCTGGCCCGGGGATTGGCCTCGATGACGTGCACCATGGGCCCGTGGTCGCCGTGGACCACGGCGAACTGGACATTCAACGGGCCGCACACGCCGAGGGCGTCGGCGATGGCTCGGGTGTGGCCCTCGATGGTGGCGATGACCGCAGGGGCCAGCGTCGGCGCAGGTATGACACAGGCACTGTCGCCGGAATGCACCCCTGCCTCCTCGACGTGCTCCATGACCGCCCCGATCAGCGTCTCCCCCACCCGGTCCCTCACGGCGTCCACGTCGACCTCGGTGGCGTCCTCGAGAAAGCGATCGACCAGGACCGGGCGCTCGGCGGACAGGCCGCCCTCCCGCCCGAGCGAGCCGGACACGCCCATGGCGGCCATGGCCCGACGCAGGTCATCGGGGTTGTAGACGATCTCCATGGCCCGCCCGCCGAGCACGTAGCTGGGACGAACCAGCGCGGGATAGCCCACCTCGTCGGCCACCGCCAGGGCGTCGCCGACGGTCACCGCGGTCCCCCCCGGCGGTTGGGCGATGCCCAGGCTGGTGCACAGGTGACTCCAGCGCTGCCGGTCCTCGGCCAGGTCGATGGCCTCGGCGGGGGTACCCAGGATCAGCTCCGGGCTGAGCCGCCCGGCGAGCTTCAGGGGCGTCTGACCCCCCAGGGAGACGACCACTCCGACAACCCGGCCGGTGGCGCCCTCGACGTCGAGAATGTCGGTGACGTTCTCGATGGTCAGCGGCTCGAAGTAGAGCCGGTCACTGGTGTCGTAATCGGTTGAGACGGTCTCGGGGTTGCAGTTGACCATCACCGTCTCGTAGCCGGCATCGCGCAGCGCGAAGCTGGCCTGGACGCAGCAGTAGTCAAACTCGACGCCCTGGCCGATGCGGTTGGGCCCAGAGCCGAGGATGATGACCTTGTCCCGGGCCGAGGGGCCCACCTCGTCGGTGTCCTCGTAGGTCGAATAGTGATACGGGGTGTGAGCTTCGAACTCGGCGGCGCAGGTGTCGACGGTCTTCATCGTCGCTCTCACCCCTGCGGCCAGGCGCGCCAGCCGGACCGTGGCCGCGTCCACCGGGTGCTCGGGAGCGGACCAGATGAACGCCAGCTGCTCATCGGCGAAACCCAGCCGCTTGGCCCGCCGCCAGTCCGGCCTGGTCATGGCCGGCGGGCCGGCCACGTCCGCCAGCCGCCGGCGTTCGCGTCCGACCGCCTCGATCTGGTCCAGGAACCAGGGGTCCACGCCACTGGCGCGGGCCAATCGCTCGGTGGCGATCCCCCGGCGCAGGGCCGCCTCGACGTAGAAGATGCGATCGGGGGTGGGCACCGCCGATCGACGGATGAGGTCCTCGTCGGCCAAGGCGTCCCGCTCCACCTCGGCGGGGTCGGCGCACAACCCCAGGTGGCCCCGCTCCACCGACCGCAGGGCCTTCTGCAACGACTCGGGGAACGTCCGGCCGATGGCCATGGCCTCACCCACCGACTGCATGCGGGTCCCGAGGACGTCGGGGATGCCGGGGAACTTCTCGAATGCCCATCGAGGAACCTTCGTCACCACGTAGTCGATGCTCGGCTCGAAGCAGGAGGGGGTCTGGCCGGTGATGTCGTTGGTGATCTCGTCGAGCGTGTAGCCCACGGCCAGGCGGGCGGCGATCTTGGCAATGGGGAATCCCGTCGCCTTCGACGCCAGCGCGCTCGACCGGCTGACCCTGGGGTTCATCTCGATGACGACCATCCGACCGTCGGCCGGGTCCACGGCGAACTGGACGTTGGACCCACCGGTCTCCACCCCGATGCGCCGGATGCACGCGAAGGCGGCGTCGCGCATCCGTTGATACTCCGTATCGGAGAGCGTCTGGGCCGGGGCCACCGTGATGGAGTCGCCGGTGTGGACCCCCATCGGGTCGACATTCTCGATGGAGCACACCACCACGCAGTTGTCGGCCGCGTCGCGCATCACCTCCAGCTCGTACTCCTTCCAGCCGGCGATGGACCGCTCGATCAGGATCTCGCTGACGGGGCTGGCCGCCAGCCCCTCGCCCGCCAGTCGCTCGAAGCCGTAGCGGTCCACCGCGATCCCGGTGCCGGCGCCGCCCAGGATGTACGACGGGCGGACCATGAGCGGGTAATCGATGCGCTCGGCCACCTGCATCGCCGCATCCAGATCGTAGGCGAAGCCCGACTCGGGCACAGCCAGGCCGATCTCGGTCATGGCCGCCTTGAACCGGTCCCGATTCTCGGCGGTGGCGATGGCGGTGGCGTTCGCCCCGATCATCTCCACCCCGGCCCCATCCAGCACCCCCTGGTCGTGGAGGGCCATGGCCAGGTTGAGAGCGGTCTGGCCGCCGAGGGTGGCCAGGACGGCGTCCGGCGCCTCTCGCTCGATGATGGCGGTGAGCACCCCGGCGGTGAGTGGCTCGACATAGGTCCGGTCCGCCAGATCCGGATCGGTCATGATCGTCGCCGGGTTGGAGTTGGCCAGGACGACCCGGTACCCCTCCTCGGCCAGCACCCGGCACGCCTGGGTGCCGGAGTAGTCGAACTCGCAGGCCTGGCCGATCACGATCGGACCGGAGCCGATGACCAGGATCGTCTCCAAGTCGGTGCGGCGGGGCATCAGCCCACCCGATCCGAGCCCCGGCGGCCGGTCTCCATCAGGACCCGGAACTCGTCGAAGAGATGGTGGGCGTCGTGGGGGCCGGGTCCGGCCTCGGGGTGGTACTGCACGGAGAAGACCCGCTCCTCGGGGGCGGCCAGACCCTCCACCACGCCGTCGTTGCGGTTGATGTGGGTGACCTCGGCCCCGGTGACGGAGTCGGCGGCGATGGCGTAGTTGTGGTTCTGGCTGGTGATCTCCACCCGTCGACCGTCGACGCGCTGCACCGGGTGGTTGCCGCCGTGGTGGCCGAAGGCCATCTTGTAGGTCCGGCCGCCGAGGGCGGCGCCGAGAAGCTGGTGGCCCAGGCAGATCCCGAGCATGGGCATCTCGCCGATCAGACCGCGGAGGGCGTCGATGGCGTAGCCCAGCGCGGCCGGGTCCCCCGGACCGTTGGAGAGGAACACGCCGTCGGGGCGCCGGGCCAGGACATCGGCGGCGGAGGTCGAGGCGGGCACCACCTCGACCGTGGCGCTGCGACCCAACTCCCGCAGGATGGCCGTCTTGATGCCGAAGTCGTAGGCCACGACCCGCAACGGTCCCGTACCCGTCCGGTACGGGACCTGGGTGGTGACCTCGGCGACCATGTCGACACCCTCGGTCCCCGGCGCGACGGCGGCAGCATTGGCGATGGTCTCCTCGTCGGTGGAACCCGGGCCCTCCAAGGCACCGAACGCGCCAGGCATGGCCCCCGCCTCGCGGATGTGGCGGGTCATGCGCCTGGTGTCCACCCCGGTGATGGCCGGAACACCGTGACGGAGGAGGAAGGCCTCGAGGCTCTCATCGGAGCGCCAGTTGCTGGGTCGCTCGGTGAGGTCACGCACGATCATCCCCCGGCAGAAGGGGCGCCGGCTCTCGTTGTCCGCCTCGGTCACGCCGTAGTTCCCGATGTGCGGGTAGGTGAAGCAGATGATCTGGCCGGCGTAGGACGGGTCGGTCAGCACCTCCTGATAGCCGGTGAGGACGGTGTTGAACACCACCTCACCGGTGGCCACCACGCTTTCGGCGCCGGCGACCGCCGCCGCCTCCGTGATGGCATCCGCCTCGGTCACGGTGTGCGCCCGGGTCATGGCCCCGGCCGCCTCGCCCTCGAAGCGGCTTCCGTCGGCCAGGATCAGCACCGCCGCCGGGCGGCGCCCGGTCGGATGCTGCCTCGGGGGCGTCATCTGGTTGCCTCCCCATCCCGGACCACGGCTTCGCCGGCACAGATGGTGTGGCGGACCCGACCGGTCATGCTCCGGCCCGCATACGGGCTGTTGCGGCTCCTGCTCCCCGACCGGGCCGGATCGAGAACCCACCGCTCCGCCGGGTCGAACACACACAGGTTGGCCGGCTCACCGGCGAGGATCGGCCGGCCGTGGCGGTCGGCGACGCCGGCGATGGCCGCCGGCTGCCACGACAGCAGGGCCAGGACGGCCGGCACCGGCAGGCCCAGCTCGGTGAGGCTGAGCGACAGCGCCGCATCCAGGCCGATCATGCCCGGCGGGGCGTCCTCGAACGAGGCTTCCTTGGCCTCTTGGGGGTGGGGGGCATGGTCGGTGGCGACGGCATCGAGGGTGCCGTCCGCCAGCCCCGCCTTGATGGCGGTGACGTCGTCGGCCCCGCGCAGCGGGGGATTGACCTTGAAGAGGGGGTCATAGGAGGTCACCGCCTCGTCGGTCAGGGTGAAGTGGTGGGGCGCCGCCTCGGCGGTGACGGCCAAGCCGTCCGCCTTGGCCCGGCGGACCCTGGCGACCGAGCCCGCCGTCGACAGGTGCAGGAAGTGCATCCGGGCCCCGGTCAGGGCGCACAGGGCCAGGTCCCGGGTGACCATCGCCTCCTCGGCGGCGGCGGGCTGCCCGGCCAGGCCGAGGCGGGACGACAGCGGCCCCTCGTTCATGAGGCCGCCGGCAGCCAGGGCCGCGTCCTCGCAGTGCTGGGCCAGGGTGACGTCGAGGGCCGAGGCGTACTCGAGGGCGCGTCTCATCACTCGCGGATCGGCGACACCGGTACCGTCGTCGGTGAACAACCGCACCCCGAGCGCCGCCATCTCTGCCATTGGTGCCAGCTTGAGTCCCGCCCGTCCCACCGTGATGGCACCGGCCACCCGGACGTCACAACAGGACGAGGCGCCGAGGTCCAGCACGTGCCTGACGACCGACGCGTCGTCGATGGCCGGCTCGGTGTTGGGCATGGCCACGATGGCGGTGTAACCACCGAGGGCCGCGGCCCTGGCGCCGGACTCGACGGTCTCGGCTTCCTCCCTCCCTGGCTCCCGCAGGTGCGTGTGGAGATCGACGAGGCCGGGGGCGACGACGCACCCCGACGCATCGAGGGTCACCGCGTCAGGCGCCTCGACTCCATCACCGACGTCCACGACGCGGCCGTCGGCCACGACGACGTCGGCCCGGCGTTCACCACCGCGGTCGCAGACCATGCCCCCCCGGATGACGAGCGGAACCTGGGCTTCAACCGACACGATCAACTCCGGAGCCGAGAAGGAGGTAGAGGACCGCCATGCGCACGGCCACCCCGTTGGCCACCTGCTGGGTCACCACCGAGGACGGCAGATCGATCACGTCGGCGGCCACCTCGACGCCCCGGTTGACCGGACCGGGGTGCATGATCATCGCCCCTGCCCCGAGGAGCCGGGACCGCCTCCTGGTGAGACCGTAGGTGGCGGTGTACTCCCGGAGAGAGGGCAGCAGGGCGTCGGCCATCCGTTCCTGTTGCAGCCGCAAGAGGTAGACGACGTCGAGATCGGGGAGCACGGCATCGAGGTCGTGGGAGACGGCGACCGGCCAACCCACGAGGCTCGGCGGCAGAAGGGTGGGGGGGGCCACGAGGGTCACCTCGGCGCCGAGGGCGGTGAACGCCAGCACGTCGGAGCGCGCCACCCGGCTGTGGCTGATGTCACCGACGATCCCGATGGACAACCCGTGGAGGGGTGTCCCCCGCACCCTGGTGATGGTGTAAGCGTCGAGGAGGGCCTGGGTCGGGTGCTCGTGCCAGCCGTCGCCCCCGTTGATCACCGAAGGACCCTTCGCCCAGCGAGCCACCTGCCAGGGCACGCCCGAGGCGTGGTGGCGGACCACCATGGCGTGCACGCCCATGGCCTCGATGGTCTCCACCGTGTCCCGCAGGGACTCCCCCTTGGTCAGCGACGATCCCGACGCCGAGAACGTCATGACGTCGGCGCTGAGCCGGCGAGCGGCGGTCTCGAAGCTCAACCGCGTCCGGGTCGAGCTCTCGAAGAACATCGACGCCACCGTCTTGCCCCGCAGAGCCGGGACCTTGGGGATCGGCCGGCAGTTGATCTCGACGAAGCGATCGGTGAGGTCGAGGATCTCCTCGATCCCGGAGCGACCCAGCTCGGCGATGGAAAGCAGGTGCTTGGGTCCGTGCCCCGGCCCTCCGGGGTCGCCGGCCCCACTCAGATTGCGACTCTGCACCCGCTCGTCACTCACGTGGCGACTCTGCACCCGCTCGTCACTCACGTGGCGACTCTGCACCCGCTCGTCACTCACGTGGCGACTCTGCACCCGCTCGTCACTCACGTGGCGACTCTGCACCCGCTCGTCACTCACGTGGCGACCATGTCGCCGATCACCACGCCGGCCTCGGAGACGTCGACCATCTCGTCCCGGCGGGTCGGCAGGTTCTTGCCGACGTAGTCGGGACGGATCGGCAGCTCCCGATGGCCCCGGTCGACCATGACGGCCAGCTGTACGCTGCGAGCCCGCCCATAGTCGCTCAAGGCGTTGAGGCCGGCCCGTATCGTCCGGCCGGTGAACAACACGTCGTCGACCAGCACAACGGTCTGGCCGGTGAGATCCCCGGGAACGTGCGTGGAAGCCTCCGGCAG
>JALYVP010000184.1:0-1875 GCA_030853185.1 Actinomycetota bacterium
CGAGAGAGCAGAAGTGGGACGAAAGCTCGACGTCGACTGGCTGGTGACGACCACGGAGATTTTCCGGTTCCTTCGCCAGCGGAACCGCTCCAACGTGTGGGAGTGGATGCTCCACGACGAGACCTTCCCGCCGGCGGTCACCCGGCTGGGAGCGATGCACGTGTGGTACTGGCCCGACGTGGCCCGGTGGGCGATCGCAGCCGACCGGCTCCCCAAAGGCGCCGAACGGGTGGCACCGGCCACCCTGCTCGCAGACACGGCAGACCGTTCAGAGCCGGGAGGCAGGCATGACACAGCGCACCACGGTCGTGGAGTATCCCGGGCGGTCCAGGCCATGAACTCGGAGGCGGCACGGGTGGGAGTTCGACGGACGCTCGACGTCGACTATCTGGTGACCACCACCGACATTCACCATCTCCTCGGGAGAAAGCGCGTCCAGACAGTGCATTGGTGGATCAACAACGACGAGACCTTCCCGCCACCGCTGACCCGGCTGGGAAAGATGCTCGTGTGGTATTGGCCGGACATCGCCCGGTGGGCAATCGCGGCCGGGCGGATTCCAAAGGGAGCTGAGCGGGTAGCACCAGCAACACTGCTCGCCGACAGAAGGCGCTCTCTGCCGGCCGGGCCGATGGGAGCGACATGAGACTGCACCGCAGGGCCTGGGCCCTTGTCATCGTCCCTTCGATGCTCCTTGTAGCGGCGTGCGGATCCACGTCGCACAAGGCAGACCCCCCGCCAAAGCCGACGACACCACCCAGTGTCACCTCGGTGGCATCGACCACGGCGACGACGACACCTTCCGATCAAGGCCAGGATCCGGCCATCCTCGCCGCCTACCAAGGGTCGCTCGCTGACTTCAATGCCGTCGCGACCCATGTGCCGTTACAGCCCAACAATCCGGTCCTCGCGAACCACAAGGCAGGGCAGAACCTCCAGCACGTGGTCTCATCGCTCCTTCAACTTGCCGAGCGGAATCGAATCAGGTCGACACAGGCAGCTTGACCAGCTCGAGCGCCAAGGTCACCCAATACAACGGCACTCAGGCAGTGGTCGTGAGTTGTGAGCTCGACCGGATCACCGTGGTGGATGCCAAGACCCATCAGGTGGTCACCCCAGCGTCCAACAGCACTGAGTTGGTCAACGCGTTGGTGGAGATGACCGGAGGCGCCTGGAAGGTCACCCAGGGCAGCAACGTGCACCCGGGGTGCACGTGAAAGCCCGGCGGGCGGGTCTCGTTGCCAGCATTAGCGTGGCGCTCCTGTTCGGCATGTCGGTGCCGGCGTCAGCAATCAGCGTGACCCTGACTGGGGCTGGCTCCGGGCAGGAGAATGGTGGCTCGGCGACGGTGACGATTCAGGCAGTAAACAGCAGCCCGCCCCCGGCCGCCCCGGCGGCTGGCCCTGCTCCTGCATCTCCTGCGGCCTCGTCGGGCGGGGGAGGCGGAGGTGGTGGGGGAGGGGCGCCGTCGTGTGGGGTGACTGCTCCGCCGGCTGGTCTCAATCTTGCTGGTGGGATGTCGTTCGGTTCGGGCCCTGGTGGGTCGGGTCCGGCGACGTTTGTCCCGGCGGGTACGCCGGGGACGTGGGCCGTCACTTCGTGTTTCTCGGGCTTGGGTGCTACGGGGCTGCCGGTGTTCCTGCCCGGCGGTGGTGCTGCCCCAGCTGGGGGTGGTGGCCCTCCGGGTGCGCCGCCGGTGCCGGTGATCAGCCCGGCCCAGCTGGCTCAGATAGCGCAGAATCAGATCCAGTTGCAGGCGCCGCCGTTGCAGCTGTCGCCGGCGGTCGGCGTGAACCAGATCGTGCATGTGCCGACGTGGGCGTGGTTGCCGCCGGCGGACTACGCGCCGTTGACTGCTACGGCGGCGGCCGGGCC
>JALYVP010000184.1:1885-7163 GCA_030853185.1 Actinomycetota bacterium
GGTGGTGACGGCGACCGCGTCGCCGCAAAAAATCACCATCACCTACACGGACGGGGGATCGTCGAAGTCGGCCTCCTGTGTCGGCGCCGGCACCGCCTACAGCGACGCGCTGGCCACCCAGCTGGCCCCGGCCCGGCCGATCCTGGCCGCCTCCCCGACGTGCGGCTGGACATTCCAGAACTCCTCGGCGGGAGCACCGGGCGAGAAGGACCCGGTGAGCGCCACCGTCACCTACGGCGTGACGTGGACGGTGACCGGCGCAGCTGGCGGCGGGAACCTCGGCGTCCTGGTCAGCCCGCCTACCGCGTACGCGGTTCAGGTGGCCGAGGTCCAAGCGATCGTCACTCACTGATAGATGGAGGGTTTGGTATGGCCGCTGTACCGACGACGACGGCGACAACGAACGGGGCCCGCGGGTCGACGCCGGAACCGCCTGGGCCGGTAGGGCCTGCCCGGTTCCGTCACCCGCTGCGGGTGGCGGGAGGAGCAGCCCTGGTGGTGCTGTGCGCGCTGATCGGGGCGCTGGTGCTGCAGAGTGTCGACAAGCGCAGCCCGGTGTTGGTGTTCGTTCGCTCGGTGGAGCCGGGCCAGACCGTCACCGCGGCAGATCTGGGCCAGGCGAACGTGTCGGCGTCGGGGATCACGACCGTGGCGCCGTCGCAGCGGGCCCAGGTAATCGGCCAGGTGGCCAGCGGAAGACTGCCGGCGGGCTCGGCGGTTGTCGCCGGGGAGCTCAACGCTCCTAGCCGGTTGGATCCGAGCCTGGTGGTGCTCCCCATGACGCTCAAGGCGGGGTCGTTCCCCCCCGCCCTGGCGGTGGGCGACATGGTGCTGGTGGTGCCCACACCGGGGGCTACGGGCAGCGTGGGCGGCTCGACGACATCGACGAGCGGCGGAGGCCCGGTGGCCGGCCGGGTGACCGGAGTGTCCGCGCAGAACTCGGTGGGAGGGTCGGCGTCGACGGTGACGGTGACGGTCCCCAAGGCCAGCTTGAGTGTGCTGGCGGCGGCATCGGCGTCCGGGCAGGTGGTGTTGGCCACCGAGGGGGCGCCGTGAAGTCGGTGGCGGTGATCTCGGCGTCGGGTTCGCCGGGAACGACGGTCACCTCGTTGCTGTTGGGTATGGGTTTGCGTGAACCGTTGACGGCGATCGAGCTCTCCCAGACCGGCGGGACGATCGCGGGCCTGTGCGGGCTGCGATGGCAGCCGGGGGGTGTCGATCTGGCAGCGGCAGCGGCGACGGCCGGCGAGGTGACATCGTCGATGTTGGCCCAGCACGCCCAGCACCCCCCGTCGGGGGTGCCGGTGGTGGTTGGCCCGTCGAACGCCATCGAGGCGGTCGGAGCGGCGAAGGTGCTCACCCCACTGCTGGTCCGCTCCCTCCGGCAGAGCTCAGGTTCGGGTGTGTTGATTGCCGATTGCGGGCTGCTCGGCCCGTCTTCGTTGCTGTGGTCGCTGGCGGTCACCACCGATGTCACCCTTGTCGTCGTCCGATCCGACTGTGACCAAGGGGAGACCGCGGCCCGGGTGTTTCACGCCCGGGCACTGGCCGACGCTCTCGCCCAGAACGGCGCCCACCTCGGGCTGGTTGTCGTCGGCGACGACGTCCGGGCAGTAGCGGGACAGGTCCGGTTGCCTCTGGTGGCGTCGATCCCGGTTCGCCCCGAGATGGTTGCCGCGGTCAAAGTCGGCATCCCGGAGAGGGACCGGGCCGGGGTGGGCAAGGTGACCGAACAGTTGGCGACCCGCAGCCGGGCGCTGGCCGAAGCGGCCCGGTCCAGGGTCGTAGCGAACACCCGGGCGATGGGAGCGGCGGGATGAGCCAGGCCGACGGTAGCGAAGCTGAGGTGGACAGGGTGATCCTGGCCCGGCTGGTCGACGCGGCAGCGGACCAGATGGACACCGACGACCAGGCCAGGGTGGCACGCGGGGAGCCGGTCCTGGCCGGCACGGACCGGGAGATGTTCGCGACGTTCGCGTTCAACGAGGCGGTCACCATGCTCAACAGGGACCGCCTGGTCGAAGGCAAAGACCCGCTGGGTCCCGACGAGCGCATCGCCTACGAGGCAGCCGTAGCGGCGGAGATGTGGCACAGCGGCGCGGCGCTGGAGCGGTGGTTCGCCGACCCGTCGTGGGAAAACCTCGACATGAACGGCTTCGACCGGGTGTGGGTGACCCGGGCGGACGGGCGCCGCCATCAGGTACCACCGTTGTTCCGCAGTGACCGCGAGATGCTCGAGTACATCTCGACGACGGCGAGGCGGGGGAGCGCGACGAGCGAACAACGCTTCGACCCGGAGGCGTTCTTCCTGTCGTTCCAGCTCGACGGCGGTTTCCGACTTTCGGCCGTGTGGGGCGGGCGGGGACAGCGCGGTGTCGCCCCCCGTCCGCTGTTGAGCATCCGCCAGCACCACATGCAAAAGCTCCTCGACTTGGACGAGCTCAACCGGCTCGGTTCGATCAGCGACGAGGTCCATGACTTGTTGCGGGCCACGGTGGCCGCCAAGCTCTGCGTGGCGATCGTCGGCGACACCGACGCCGGCAAGACGGCGCTGCTGCGGGCGATGGCGATGTCGACGCCGTCCGATGAGCGCCTGACCACGATCGAGGATTCCCCCGAGCTCCAGCTCGAGGAGTTCGGCCATCAAAACGTGGCCGCCCTCGAGACCCGCAAACCGAACTCGGAGGGCAAAGGATCGGTGGAGCTCGCCGAACTGGTCCGGCTCAGCCTGCGGATGAACCCGGGCCGTGTGCTCTTGGGCGAGGTCCTCGGGCCCTCTGATGTCACTGCGCTGCTCAATGCCATGTCGCAGGGCAACAAGGGCAGCATGTGCACTTACCACGCCTACTCGGCGGACCATGCCTTTTCTCGGCTGATCAGCTTGTGCTCCCAGCCGCCGGTCACCCTGCCGCTGGAGGCGGCCGGCCGGGTCATCGCCGATGCTTTGGACCTGGTCGTGTACGTGACGGCGGACCGCAACCCGGACGGGTCCGCCAAGCGTCGGTACGTGGCGTCGATTCGAGAGGTGGGGAACTGGGACGGAACCCAGGTCACCTCGAGTGAGGTGTGCTCACCGGGCCCCGACGGGGTGGCGGTGCCGTCGACCCAGTTCATCACCCACACCGCGGCCCGCCTCGACGCGGTCGGCTACACCCATCGGATCGGAGGCTGGTAAGGGTGACCGGCGCCCTCGGTGCTCTGCTCGGCGGCTTCTTGGCGGTCGGGGTGGCCCTAGTGGTCTCGGGGCTAACCCCCTCCGAGCCTCGACCGGGGCCAAGCCACGACCGGACTGTCGACTACCGCCGGCTGGGGGTCCGCCTCGGCTTGGCCGCCGTCGGCGCCGTCGCCGGCTGGCTGCTGACCCGCTGGGCGATCGGCGCCGTCACCGGGGCCGTGGTGGGCTGGTTCTTCATCAGACTGCTGGGCGCGTCGCGGCGGTCCCGGCGGGCCGGAACGAACAAGATCGAGGCCTTGGCCGTGTGGGCCGAAATGCTCAGAGATGGGTTCTCGGCGGGGAGCGGCTTGACCACCACGGTCGCCGCCACCGAACACGTCGCGCCCGCCGCGATCCGAACCGAGGTAGGCCAACTCTGTGTCCGGCTGCGGCGACCGAGGCCCGGTGCGGTCGAGTCCGCGCTGCGGGCCTTCGCCGCGGAGGTCGCCGATCCGACCGGGGACACGATCGTCATCGCCCTGCTGCTGGCCGCCCGAGGCAAAGGGGCGGACATGCGCACCCTGCTGTCCACCCTGGCCGTCTCCGCCCGGGCCGAGGTCAACATGCGCCTCGAGGTCGAAGCCAAACGGGCCGAGATCCTCGGCCAGCGGCGCATGATCGTCGGAGCCGTCGTGCTGATCGCCACCTACTTGCTGGTGTTCCGCCACGACTACCTGTCGCCGTTCGGCACCCCGACCGGCCAGGTCGTCTTCGCGGGGATCGTCGGGGTGTTCGCGTTCAGCCTGTGGCTGATGGACCGATTCAGCCGGCTCGAGGCGCCGCAGCGCACCATGCAACCCGAGAAAGTGAACCCGTGATCGGCTTCGCGGTGATCGGGGCGCTCGGCGGGGTCGGCCTGTGCCTGCTGTTGAGCGGTCTCCTCCCGGCCAAGCCGACCCTGGCCGAGGTCATGATCGAAATGGACCGGGTCCCGGGACCGCCCGCTCCGCGGGCAAAGAGTCTCGACGACCGGGTCGGCCGGATCCTGGCCCGGACGGTAGACGTCGACCGGTACGCCACCGGCCGGGCCCGGCGGGATCTGCGGATGCTCGACATCGACCCGGCCACGTTTCTCGGCTCGAAACTGACCGCCGGTGTCGCCGGGCTACTGATCGGCCCCGCCTTCGCGGTCGTGGTCGCCGTCGCCGGGCTCCGGGTCGGCTGGCAGCTCCCCGTCCTCGGCGCCGTCGCGCTCGGCGCCGCCGGGTACTTCATCCCGAACCTCGACGCCAGGACCAAAGCCGAACGGCGACGCCGGGACTTCCGTCGGGGCCTGTCGGGGTTCCTCGACGTCGTCACCCTGGCGCTGGCGTCGTCGGAGCTGATCTCCGGGGCGTTGCGCATCGGCGCGACCACCGGTTCGGGATGGGTGTTCGCCCTGCTGCGCCGCACCCTGACCGACGCCGACCAGCGAGGCATCACCCCCTGGGATGCCCTCGGTCGGGCGGCCGACGACCGAGGCCTCGACGAGCTGTCCGAGGTCGCCGCCAGCGTCCGCCTGGCCGGCACCGACGGCGCCCAAATCCGCCGCACCCTCGAGGCCAAAGCCGAAGGACTGCGAGCCAGGGCCCTCGCCGACGCCCAGACCGAAGCGAACGAGGCCACCACCCGCATGATCCTCCCCCTTGTCGGAACCGCCTTCGGGTTTCTGCTGTTGATCGGCTATCCCGCCATCAGCCACATCCTGGGAGGCAGCAGTTGAGCGTTATCCACCTAACCGCAAAGAAGGAGATTGTCATGACCCGCCCATTTATCACCGTCCGGCAGTTCTATACGACGATGTCGTTGCGCGCCGCAACGTACATCACCGCGCTGATCGTGTTCGCCAAGGCGCGCTATGACATGGCTGTCGCCGACGAGGCCGGCCTGACCGCCGCTGAGTATGTGGTCCTCGGCGCTGGCGTGGTGGTCGCCGTCGGCGCCGTCGGCGCGCTCATCGCCGGGTTCCTCAAGGCGAAGGCCGGCCAGATCATATCTACGCCGTGACCGTGCCTGGCCGAAGAGTCGCCGCCATGAGGGAAGCCACCGCCGACGAACACGGGAGGTGCCCCGTCGACTACGTGG
>JALYVP010000185.1 GCA_030853185.1 Actinomycetota bacterium
ACCGTTCCGCCCGAGACGTTGCCGTTGGGAAGGAACTTGAGGGTCTTGGTGACTCCCACCCACTGGTTCGAGGCCAGGTAGCTGTTGATCGCCGACTTCGTCGTGGCCCCGCTCTTGACGGCCGCCAAGATGAAGTTGGTGGCGTCGTAGGCTTCACCCGAGTACGTCTGGGGAGACGTACCGTATGCCTTCATGTAGGCGGTGTTGAACGCCTGAGCGGCACTCGACGCAGTGGTGTCCTCGCAGGCGCAGCTCAAGTAGGCCCCCTCTGCCGTCGTTGCCGAACCGGCGCTCTTGATGAAGCCTGGGTCCTTGGAACCGTCGCCCGATACGAAGGCGCCGTTGAAGCCGGCGTCTTTGAGCTGCTTGGCCAGGCGCCCGGCGGCGTCGTAGTACCCGCCGAAGAACACCGCCGACGGCTTGGCTGCGGTGACCTTGTTCACCGTCGAGGAGTAATCCTGGCCGTTGGGGTCGATGTGGTCGTCGAGGGCGTCGCCGCCGCCGTTGGTCTTGAGGCTGGACCGGACGAAGTCAGCCAGGCCCTGCCCGTAGGAGCTGGAGTCGTCGATGACCGCAACCGTCTTGTCGCCGAGGGTCTTGACGATGTAGTCGGCGTCACCGGGTCCCTGGGCGGAGTCGTCGGCCAGCGCCCGGTGGAAGAACTTCCAACCGTTCTGGGCCAGCTTGACGTTGGTGGCTGACGCGGAGACGTTGGGGATCCCCGCCTTCTCGAAGGTAGGGTCGGCCGACTCGGACTCGCTGGAGAAGGCAGGGCCAACCACGGCGACGGCATTGTCGGCGATCATCTTCTGGACGCCCTGGGGAGCCTGGGCCGGCAGTCCCTGGCTGTCGAAGGGATCGACGCTGACCTTGACCTTGGGATTGGTGGCGTTGTACTGCTGGACGGCCAGCTTCTCACCGTTGTCGATGTTGATCCCGAGCTGCGCGTTGGGGCCGGTGAGGGCCCCGAAGAAGCCGAGCTTCATCCCTCCCGACGATGCGGACGACGTGCTGGTCCCCGATGATCCACATGCGGCGAGACCCAGGACCGCCATCCCGGTCGCGGCCAGCACCCTCACCGACGTCTTTCCTGTCATGGAGCTCTCCCCTCATCAGGCATCTCCTGCCTTCTGGGCGAGTGACTCTAGACCTCCGGGTGGGCCGCGTGCGGTTTCTGCCGGAGCGCTCCCGGTGCGGCCCGGATCCGGCCGGAGCCTTTGTCCAGTTCCATCCCTTTTGCCCAACCGCTGGTCACACCGTCGAGGCGTCACCCGGCGGAGGAAGTGCCCCCTCCAACCGGCCCAGGATCTCGACCAGGTCGGGCGGGAGCGGGGAGTGGAACGTCAGTCGTTCGCCGGAGCGGGGATGGTCGAAGCCCAGGGTCTCGGCGTGCAGCCAAGGGCGGTCATCGACCACGGGACGGGGTGCGCCGGGCGGTCCGGCGGGGATGGTCACGCCCCCGTAGCGCCCGTCGCCGATCAAGGGATGACCGATGGCGGCCAGGTGGACGCGAATCTGATGGGTGCGCCCCGTCTCCAGGCGGCACTGCAAGAGGGTGGCGGCGAGCGGCGACTCGAACCGGGAGACGACCGAGTAGCGCGTCCTGGCCTCCCGCCCGTCGGCCCGCACCGCCCGCTTGGTGGGGTCCGAGGTCGATCGACCGAGCGGGGCGTCGATCAGGCCCTCGTCGGCGGCCACGGTGCCGGCGGCGAGCGCCCGGTACCGACGCTCGACCGCCCGGGTGGTCAGCTGGGCCACCAGCGAGAGGCGGGCCGCCTCGCTCCTGGCCACCACCAGCAGGCCCGACGTGCCCCGGTCCAGGCGGTGAACGATGCCCGGCCGGAGGGCGTCGTCGCCCTGGGTGCCGGCCACCAGGCCCATCAGGTCCGGGTAGGCGGCCACCAGACCCTGGACGAGGGTGCCCCGGGCATGGCCGGCGCCGGGATGGACCACCAGGCCGGCGGGTTTGTCGACGACGATGACGTCGTTGTCGACGTGAAGGACCGGAACGGTGACGGACGGGTCGGCCAGCTCCTCCGGTACCAGAGGCCCGGCACCGCCGAGCCCACCGTCGATGCGCAGGCGCTCGCCCTGGTGGACCCGGCGACTACCGGAGCGGACCGGCGCGCCTCGCCCCACCCGGACCCTTCCGGCGCTGACCAGGTCGGCGGCCAGGGACCGGGTCAGACCGGTGAGCAGGGCCACGGTGCGGTCCACCCGTTCACCGTCGAGGGCGGTGGGCACCTTCCAGGACGGACCGGCCACGGTGCCGTCGCCCCCCGGGCCTTCCTCCCCCGGGCCGTCCGTGGCCGACTCGCTCATGTCGGGCTGCGGTCGGGCGAGGATCTCCGCAGGGGGCGCCGGTCGGGGTCAGGGTCCGGCGGGCGGCGGGTGGAATAGGCGACGGCCAGGGCCACGGCTCCCACCACGATGGCCGCGTCGGCGAGGTTGAAGATCGGCCACCGGTCGTGGCTGCCGATGCGCAGGGCGGCGATGAAGTCGATGACCGAGCCGTGGTGGTCGCGCCCGATGCGGTCGACCAGGTTCCCGATCGCCCCCCCGAGGAGGAGACCGAGGCCAACGGCGGCAGGGACGGAGGCCGCGCGGGCGGCGCGCCGCCCAAGGATGAGCAGGGCCACCACCAGGGCCACGACGACGGCCTCGACGACGGGCGTCACCCCCCGGCCCAACCCGAACGCGGCGCCCGAGTTGAAGGTCAGGGCCAGCCACAGGGGGCCGACCACATGACGAGGGTCCGAGGCATGGTGCAGAGCCCAGGTCTTGGTGGCCTGGTCAGCGCCCACGATGGCAGCAGCGACGACCGCCGGGATGAACCGACCGGTCACAGGCCTCAGCGACGTGACGAGAGGCCGCCGCTCTTGCACGCCACGCAGAGGGCGGCGTGGGGCAGGGCCTCGAGACGGGCCTCGGGGATGGGTTGACCGCACTGCTCACAGAGCCCGTAGGTGCCGGCGAGGATCTTCTCCAAGGCAAAGTCGATCTCGTTCACCGCCGCCAGGGCCTGGGCCGACAGGACCAGGTCAAGCTCCCGGTCCACGTTGGAGGTCCCACCCTCCCCGCCCTCTTCGTCGAACTGCACATCCCCGGGCTCGTGCTCCAGGGCCAGCGAGTCCGCTTGGGCCTTGAGCTCGTTGGCGGACCGCAGGTAGGTGTTTCGCTCCTCGGTCAACCGCTGGCGCTGGGCCACCACGAACGGTGCCAGCTTGGGCGCTCGGGCCTTCTTGGCCCCCGGCTTGGTGGCGGTCCTGGTCGCGGTTGCAGCTCTGGTCGTCGCCGACCGGTCGGGGGTCTTGGCCGCCTTGGAGGCTCTCGTGCCCTTTTTGGCGGTCGATGTCGTCGTCTTCGCCGCCTCGGCGGTGGAAGCCTTCTGCGCCTTGGTCATACCATCACGTCCCACGCTCGGGCGGAGCCGGGACCATACCACGGTGCCGACCCCTGTCATACTCGCTTCGTCAACCTCCGTGAGGGGCTGGTTGTTCCCGTTTGCCGTCGTCCATGCACCGGCTCCGATCGAGGCACCCGAACCAGGGACGGGAGCAGGGCCCGGGGCCCGTATCCTGGAACAATGCCCCCCGGCCCCGACGCTGCTGGCCCGTACCCCGATGTACCTGCCTCGCCCCGCTTCCCCGCCATGGAGCAGGCCACCCTGGCTGTCTGGGCCGACGAGAAGACCTTCGAGGCGTCGGTCGAGCAGCGCCCGGCGGGCCCCGCCGGCGCCAACGAGTACGTCTTCTACGACGGGCCCCCGTTCGCCAACGGACTCCCCCACTACGGCCACCTCCTGACCGGTTACGTGAAGGACGCCATCCCCCGGTACCAGACGATGCTGGGTCGGCGGGTCGAGCGCCGCTTCGGCTGGGACTGCCACGGGCTGCCGGCCGAGACCGAAGCGGAGAAGGAGCTTGGGGTCTCCGGGCGGGGGCCGATCACCGAGTTCGGCATCGACCGCTTCAACGACTACTGCCGCACGTCGGTGCTGCGCTATACCCGGGAGTGGGAGGGCTATGTCACCCGGCAGGCCCGGTGGGTCGATTTCGACGACGACTACAAGACCATGGACCTGCCTTACATGGAGAGCGTCCTGTGGGCACTCAAGTCGCTCTACGACAAGGGGCTCCTCTACGAGGCGTACCGGGTCCTGCCCTACTGCTGGGAGTGCGAGACTCCCCTGTCCAACTTCGAGACCCGCCAGGACGACGCCTACCGGGAGCGCCAGGATCCGGCCATCACGGTGGCGTTCCGGCTCACCGACACGCGGGACGGCGCCGAGATCCTCCGCTCCGGCGTGGAGCTGTGGGCGTGGACCACCACCCCGTGGACCCTCCCTTCCAACCTGGCCCTCGCCGTCGGCCCCGACGTGGACTACACCGTCTTCGAGGGCGACGGGCGCCGCATCGTCGTCGGTTCCGGCACCGTGGCGGGCTACGAGGACCAACTGGCGGCGATGGTGCCCGTCGCCACGGTCAAGGGGGCAGACCTGGTCGGCCGCCACTTCACGCCGCTGTTCGGGTACTTCGCTGATGCGGCCAACGCGTTCGTGGTCCTCGCCGCCGACTGGGTGTCCACCGACGACGGTACCGGCGTGGTCCAGATGGCTCCCGGCTTCGGCGAGGACGACCAGACCACCTGTGGCGCCGCCGGCATCGCCGTCGTCTGCCCGGTCGACGATCGCACCCGGTTCACCAGCGAGGTGCCCGACTTCGCCGGCCTGCAGGTCTTCGAGGCCAACCAACCGGTGATCAGAGCCCTGCGGGCCCAGGGCAGCCTGGTCCGCGCCGATTCCTACGTGCACAGCTACCCCCACTGCTGGCGAACCGACACCCCGCTCGTCTACAAGGCGGTCACCTCGTGGTTCGTTGCCGTCACCGCCATCAAGGACCGCCTGATGGCCCACAACGCGGGGATCACCTGGGTGCCGAGCCACGTCCGCGACGGTTCGTTCGGGCGGTGGTTGGAGGGGGCCAGGGACTGGTCGATCTCCCGCAACCGGTTCTGGGGCACGCCCATCCCGGTGTGGAGGAGCGACGACCCCGCGTACCCTCGCCTCGACGTCTACGGCAGTCTCGACGAGCTCGAAGCCGACTTCGGGGTGCGGCCGGTCGACCTGCACCGGCCGGGCGTCGACGCCCTGACCCGCCCCAACCCTGACGACCCGACCGGCAGGTCGACCATGCGCCGGGTCACCGACGTGCTCGACTGCTGGTTCGATTCGGGCTCGATGCCCTTCGCCCAGGTCCACTACCCCTTCGAGAACCAGCAGTGGTTCGAGGATCACTTCCCGGGTGACTTCGTGGTCGAGTACATCGGCCAGACGCGAGGATGGTTCTACAACCTCCACGTCCTCGCCGTGGCCCTGTTCGACCGGCCGGCGTTCTCCACCTGCCTGGCTCACGGCATCATCCTCGGCGACGACGGCCAGAAGATGTCCAAGCGGCTGCGCAACTACCCCGACCCCGAGGAGATGTTCGCCAAGCACGGGGCCGACGCCATGCGCTGGGCTCTGCTGTCGTCGCCGGTCGTGCGGGGCGGCGACACCATCTTCACCGAAAAGGCCATCACTGATGCCGTCCGAGGGGCGCTGCTGCCCCTGTGGAACGCCTGGTCCTTCTTCTCCCTCTACGCCAACGCCGACGGCTACACCGCCCCGGTGGGGCGCACCGACGCCGGAGGGGTCCTGGACCGCTATGTGCTGGCCAAGGCCCGCCAGGCCGTGGTGGCCGTCAGCGGGGCCATGGACGCCTATGACATCCCGGGCGCCTGCGGCGCCGTGGAGTCGTTCCTCGACGCCCTCACCAACTGGTACATCCGCCGGAGCCGGGACCGGTTCTGGGGCACGGACGTTGAGGGCAGCACGGACGTTGGCGGCGGAACCGCTCGAGCCGACACGGCCGATGCCTTTGACACCCTGGCCACGGTCCTCGACGTCCTGTGCCGGGTGGCCGCCCCGCTGCTCCCTCTCGAGACCGAGGCCATCTGGCGGGGTCTGGTGTCCGACCCCGACGCGACCAGCGTCCACCTCACCGACTGGCCGGACGCGACGACGTTGCCTGCCGACGAGGCCCTGGTGATCAGGATGGATCGCATCCGGGATGTCTGCTCTGCCGGGCACTCCATCCGCAAGGCGGCGGGCCGGCGGGCCCGGCTGCCGCTGAGATCGCTCACCGTCGTCGCCCCCGACGCCGCTGCGCTCGAGCCGTTCGCCGCCATCGTGGCCGACGAGGTCAACGTCAAGGCGGTGGATTTCAGCACCGACGTCGACCGTTACGCATCCCGCAGCCTGACTGTGGTGTTCAAGGTCGCTGCTCCCCGACTGGGCAAGGACACCCCGGCGGTGGCGGCCGCGGCCAAGTCCGGCGACTGGGAGTTGCTCGCCGACGGGAGGGCGCGCGTCGGTCCCGCCGTGCTGGAGGGGGAGGAGTTTGATCTCCGCCTCAATGCCGTGTCGGTGGAGACGACGAGGACGCTCCCGGGCCTCGGAGGCCTGGTGGTGCTCGACGTTGACACCGACGCCGCCCTCGAAGCCGAGGGCATGGCTCGCGACGTGGTCCGCCTCGTCCAGCAACGCCGGCGCCAGCTCGGCCTGGCGGTCAGCGACCGCATCGAGCTGACCGCAATCGCTCCGCCGGGCGTGGCCGCCGCCCTCGAGACCCACCGGGCCTGGATCGCGACCCAGACCCTCGCCACCGCGTTCTCCATCTCCGAGAGCGACGGCCAGGATCATGACGACCCGGCCTCGGTCACCCTGGCCGACGGGGCCGCCCTGAAGATCCTCATCCACCGGGCCTGAAGGGCCCTCCCCTCCCCGCCTGCGGCACCGGGCCCGGGAGGGGCCGGCTAGGTCGCCGCCGGTGTGGAGCCGTCATCGTCGGGCTTGGCCCCGGCCCGCAGGCGGTCGATGCGCTTGAGCACGGTGGCCCGGTTGGCCCCCGACCGCTCTGTGGCCTCGACGGTGGCCAGATCGGGATGGCTCAGATCACCGAGCAGGGGCAGGATCTGAGCGACCCGGAGGGACTCGTAGCCGGGGATGGGCTCCCTGGTCCTGGGCCCCGGCCGGCGTCGGGCCGCCGGCGCGCCGGAAGCGGGAGGTGCGGCCGGTGGCGGCGTGGGGGCGGCCGGCACCCTCCGGGGC
>JALYVP010000186.1 GCA_030853185.1 Actinomycetota bacterium
GCCCGGGCCTGCTCGGCCCGGGCCGCCGCCCCGGGACCAGGTTTGGCCCGTCGCTTGAACCAGGTCGAGAACCGGGTCTTGGCATACGGTGGCAGAACGCGCTGCGACGCCACGCCGACGGCCGTGTCCATGATCCGCCTGACGAACGAGCCGGGCGTGGCCAGCAGGGCGTTGGCGACCGGGGCGGTCGCGGTGCCGAGCTTGCCGGCCCAGTCGGTGTGGCCCAGGGCCCGGGTGGTGAGCTTGCCCCTGATGCTGCTGTCCTTGGCGTTCTGCACCGCCTTGGCGCGCAGCATGAGCCGGGGAAAGTCAAGCTCCCACTCATGGGGGGGAATGTAGGGGCACTTCACGTAGCACAGCTTGCACTGGTAGCACTCGTCGACCACCTGGTCCTGCTCGGCCCGGGTCAGGGCTTCGACGGCACCGTCCCGATCGTCGATGAAGTTGAACAGGGTGGGGAACGCCGGGCACAGCGACAGGCACAACCGGCACCCGTGGCACAGGTCGCAGACCCGGGTCATCTCGGCCCGGAGATCCGCCTCGTCGTAGTAGGCCGGGTGGGACGGGTCATAGGTGATGGTCACGTGGTCCTCCTGGCCCAAGGTCCTAGCTCAGGGACGGGGGTCAGCCGACGTACTCGCGGCCGCTGGTAAAGCGACCGGCGTGGCTCTTCTCGGCACGCGACGGGGTCTCGAACCATCCGGCGATCGAGTCGAAGCCCTCCTCTCGGGCGGTCTTGGCGAAGCCCGGGGACATCTCGGTGTACTCGTAGGACTCGCCCTCGATGGCCGACTCCTTGAGGTTCTCGTGGGTGATTCAAGAGGTGGGCACGGCGGTGGATCGACAGGCGGCGCACACGCCGCGGAACACGACCTCGGCCTCCTCGACCTCGAAGCCCTGCCGGTCGCCGGGAGGGACGTCCAGGTCGGCAAAGGTGGCCGAAAGGTCGCGAACCTTTCCGCACGACGTGCACACCAGGTGGTGGTGGTCGCCGATGTTGGGATCGAAGCGGCTCGAGCCGGTGCCGAAGTCGAGCTGCAGCAGCTCACCCATCTCCGTCAAGTCATTGAGGGTCTGGTAGACCGTTTTGAGTGACATGGTGGGCATGACCTGCCTGGCCTCGGCATAGATGACCTCGGCCGTCGGATGGGTCTGGTTGCCATAGACCAGCTTGAAGAGAAGCTCCCGTTGGGGGGTTACCTTGAGGCCCTGCGCCCGGAAGCGCTTGGCCAGGTCTGCCGGCGTCCTCATGGAACACAAGCTATCACCTAACAATGATTGTTGGTGAAGAGGCCCCGGTACGGTGGCGCCGTGCCCGCCCTCACCTCGTTCGACCGGACGGAGGCGTGGCGTCGCCTGGCCGAGCGGCACTTCGACGTGGTGATCATCGGCGGCGGGATCACCGGCGCCGGCGTCGCCCTCGACGCTGCCGCCCGGGGGCTGCGCACCGCCCTGGTCGAAGCCGACGACCTGGCCGCCGGCACCTCGTCGGCGTCGTCGAAGCTGGTTCACGGCGGCCTGAGATACCTGTCTTCCCACGACTACCGGCTGGTGTACGAGGCCCTGGCCGAACGTCAGCGTCTCCTGCGCAACGCCCCTCACCTGGTCCATCCCCTTCCGTTCCTGATCCCCCTGTTCGGCCGGGACGGAACCGTGGCCAAGGGCGTGGCCCAGGCCTACAGCTCCGCCCTGTGGCTCTACGACCTGACTGGCGGTCTGCGCATCGGGCACCGCCACCGCCGCATCGGCGCGGCCGAGGCCCTGGCCCATGTGCCCCTCCTGCGCACCGACCGGCTGGTGGCCAGCTTCGTCTACTGGGACGCCCAGACCGACGATGCCCGCCTCACCCTGGCCCTGGCCCGCACGGCGGTGCTGGCCTACGGGGCAACGGTCGCCACCCGGGCTCGGGTCACCGGCTTCCTCCGGGCCGGCGCCACGAGCGGTGTTGCCGGCGTCCGACTGGCGGACGGCACCGAGGTCCGTGGCGAGGTTGTGGTCAACGCCACCGGGGTGTGGTCGGCGGAGGTCGCCAACCTGCCCGGCGGCTCGAGCCCGGGGACCACCCTGCGCCCGGCCAAGGGCGCCCACGTGACGGTACGCGCCGATCGGCTGCCCTGTGACACGGCCGCCGTCCTGAGCGTGCCGGGCGATCACCGTTCGGTGTTCATCGTGCCCTGGGACGCAGCCGGGCTGGGTCGAGCGGGATCGTTCGCCGCAGGCGGGAGCGGGTGGGCCGGGCCCGAGTGGGCCGGGAGCGACCGGTTCACCTACATCGGGACGACCGACACGGCCTACGACGGCCCGCTCGACGATGCCGGGATCACCCCTGCCGACGTGGACTATCTCCTCGGGACCGTCAACCGGTGGACGACAGCCAACCTGACCCCGGCCGACGTCACCGGGTCGTGGGCCGGGCTGCGGCCCCTCGTTGCCGGCGAGGTGCGCGCCCGCACCGCCGACCTCTCGCGCCGCCACCGGGTCACCACCTCGCCCGAGGGGGTGGTCACGGTGACCGGCGGCAAGCTCACCACGTACCGGCTGATGGCCGCCGACACCGTCGACGCGGTGGTGGCCCGCCTCGGCCGGCGCCTCCTCGGCTACTCACCGACGCGACGACTGCCGCTGTGGGGTGCCGACGGCTGGGCCGACCTCCTCGAAGCCGGGGCCGCCGACGAGCTGGGCCTGTCGGAGCCGACCCTCGCCCACCTGGCCGGACGCTACGGAGGAGAGGCCCGCACCATCGCCGCGCTGGTCAGCGCCGACAAAGGGCTGGGTGAGCCCCTGGTGGCGGGCTTGCCCTATCTGAAGGCCGAGGCCATCTTCGCCGCCCGTTACGAGATGGCGCTCACCGTGGTCGATGTCCTCGCCCGGCGAACCCGGGCCCTGCTGCTGGACCGCGACGCCACCACGGCGGCAGCGCCTGAGGTGGCCGCCCTGGTGGGCGCCGAGCTCGGGTGGTCGCGGGAACGCCAGGCTGCGGAAGTGGGGATGCTGCGCTCGGCCGCCGACGCCGGGCGCGTCCCGCTGACCGGCTCGGCCGCCGCCGCATCGTCGTCGCCGTTGCCCCCACCGCTCCAGCCCCCCGAGGTAGCACCATGACGGCCGTCACCCCACCCCCGCGGCTCGGAGCCGGCCAACCCGTCCCCGTGGCCGACCTCGGACGGCCCGCATCGGCCGTGTCCTCCCATCTCGGCGCTGGCATCGCCGTGAAGGCCGCCGTGGTCGACCGGCTGCGCCAGGTGTGTGCCTCGGTCACCACCGATGACGAGTCCCGGGTGGGCGCCGGCCGGGACTGGTGGCCTCTGACGGTCGCCTGGGCCGTGCAGGGGGAGGTACCGGCCCTGCCGGCCGTGGTCGCCCGGCCGGCAACCGCGGCCGAGGTGGCAGCCGTGCTCGGTGTGTGCCGGGCGGAACGGGTCCCGGTCACGCCGGTCGCCGGGCGCAGCGGCGTCTGCGGGGGTGCCGTCCCCGTCTTCGGCGGGGTCGCGCTCGACTTGTGCGGGCTCAACGGCATCGTGGCTGTCGATGACGTCAGCCTCCTCGTCGACGTGGCCGCCGGAACCTTCGGTGACCATCTCGAGGCGCAGCTGCGCGACCGCTATGGCCTGACCCTCGGCCACTGGCCGCAGTCGATCGCCATGTCGACCGTCGGGGGCTGGTTGGCCTGTCGCTCGGCTGGCCAGTACTCGACTCGCTACGGCAAGATCGAGGACATGGTGGTCGGCCTGGAGGTGGCGCTGGCCGACGGCAACCTCATCCGGACGGGGGGTGCCGGACCCCGGTCCGCGACCGGACCCGACCTGAACCAGGTGTTCGTCGGCTCCGAGGGCACGCTCGGCGTCATCACCCAGGCCCGCCTTCGCGCCCACCCCCTGCCCGAGCGCGAACGTCGGGTCGCCTACCTCTTCGACACGTTCGCTGACGGCCTGGAGGCCTGCCGGCGCATCACACGCCGGGGGGCGACGCCGGCGGTCCTGCGCCTCTACGACCGACCCGAGTCACGGCGCGCCTTCGAGCTCGACGACGGGTGTGCCCTGATCGCGCTTGACGAGGGTGATCGGTTGATCGTCGATGCCACCCTGGCCGTCGTCGTTGACGAGTGCTCCTCGGCACAGATCGCCGATCCGGCGCTGGTGGAGCGCTGGATGGCCCGTCGCAACGAGGTGGCCTCCCTCGAGTCCCTCGCCAATGCCGGCGTGGTGGCTGACACGATCGAGATCGCTGCGCCGTGGCGGGTTCTGAAGGATCTCTACGACGAGGCCGTCGCCGCCCTCCTCGCCCTCCCGGCGACGATCGCCGCGTCCGCCCACCAGTCGCATGCCTACACCGATGGGGCGTGCTTGTACTTCACCTTCGCCGGCGTAGCCCGGGGTAACGACGCTCCCGAGTGGCCACCGGGAGGGATCGACGCCTACTACCGGCAAGCGTGGGACGCGGTGATCGGCGTCACCCTGGCCCGGGGTGGGTCGCTCTCCCACCATCACGGCGTCGGCCTCAATCGGGGCCGGCATCTGCCCACCGCCATGGGGGCCGGCTACGCGGTGCTGACGGCCATCAAAGCAGCCCTCGATCCCGAGGGGATCCTCAACCCGGGGAAGCTGGGGCTGGCATCTCCCTTCGGTCCGCCGCCGTGGCCGGCGGCCGGGGCCGTAGCCGGGCCCTGAAGGACCGGCCCCTCGCCACTACGCTCGAAGCGGTCGAGGGAGGGTCACGAGAGGGAGGGTCACCATCAGCATCCTGGTTGTCGATGTGGGTACCAGCAGCGTACGGGGCTCGATCGTCCTGGCCGACGGCACGGTCGAAACCGTCGCCCGCCGCCCCCTGCCCCCATCCCTGCCTGCCGCCGGCCTGGTGGAGCTCGACCCGGACGCCCTGGCCGCCGCCGTACTCGACGTGGCCCGTGCCGCCCTCGAGCATGGTGGGCCGGTCGACGGCGTAGGGGTCACCGCCCAGCGGGCATCGGTCATCGCATGGGACGCCGCCACCGGCAAGGCGCTCGGCCCCGGGATCAGCTGGCAGGACCTGCGCACGGCCGGCACCTGCCTGGAGCTGCGGGGCGAGGGCATCCGTCTCTCCCCCAGCGAGTCGGCCACCAAGGCGGCCTGGCTCATCGACACCTACGCTCCCGAACGGGGACGTGATGTGCGGGTCGGTACCGTCGACACATGGGTCACGTGGTGCCTGAGCGGTGGCGCCGCCCACGTCACCGACCCGACCAACGCCGCCGTCACCGGGCTGTTCGACCCGATCCAGCGACGATGGAAGCCGGACCTGATCGAACGCCTGGCCATACCGGAGACGGCATTGGCCACGATCGTGGACTCATCGGGGCCGGCAGCGGAGGCGTCTGCCCTGCCGGGTTCCCCGCCCATCTGTGGTATCGCCGGGGACCAGCAGGCGTCGTTGATCGGGCAGGGCTGCACCAAGCCGGGACTGGCCAAGGCCACCTTCGGTACCGGGGCCATGCTCGACATGTGCACCGGTGGGGAACGGCCCGGCTTCGGGGACCGGGGCGGGAGCGGCTGCTTCCCCATCGTCGCCTGGTCGCGACACGGTCAGCTCAGCTGGGGGGTCGAGGCCATCATGCTCACCGCCGGCTCGGCGGTGGACTGGCTGGTGGAGGATCTCGAGCTGTTGACCGATGCCGCCCAGTCCGAGGAGGTGGCGGCGCGCTGTGACGACACCGGGGGGGTGGTCGTGGTCCCCGCCTTCCTCGGTCTGGCCACCCCGGCCTGGGACTTCGGCGCCCGGGCGATCGTGGCCGGCCTGACCAGGGGAAGCGGGCGACCGGAGCTGGTCCGCGCCGTCCTCGAGGGCGTGGCCCATCAAGGCGCCGACCTTCTCGACGCGGCCGAGGCCGACGCCGGGGTCAGCGTCGGTGCTCTTCGAGTCGACGGAGGCATGACCGCCAACGCCGTCTTCGTCCAGGCCCTGGCCGACACCTGCAACCGCCCCATCGAGGTCTCGGCCGAACTGGAGGCCACGACGCTCGGCGTCGGCTACCTGGCCGGCCTGGCCGTGGGCACGTGGGCGAACGAGGACGACATCGCCGCGGCATGGTCCCCGCGGGTCGTGGTGGAACCCTCGGGTCGGAACGTCGAGCGCGACCGCTGGCGACGCTCCGTCGACGACGCCAGGAGCTGGTACCCCGAGCTGACCGCCCTGAAGTTCTGAACCCTGGAGTACACGCCTGGCGCCGTACCCGCCCACTCAGATGCCTGGTAGGGCCTGCGTCCCCTCGGTCACCGGGGCGAACAGGTCACCCTGATCGTCGAGGCGCTGCAGCACCTCGTCGGGCGTGAAGCGCAGCAGACCGGCGTCATCTGCCTGCCTCGCTCGCTCCACCTCCTCCCACGTCAAGGGCGTCGAGACGCCGGGACGCTCCCCGGCCCGAAGCGAGTACACCGAGACCGTCGTCTTCGACGCCGTGTTCTGGCTCCAGTCGATGAGCACCTTGCCCCGCCGGACATTCTTCTCCTGGGTGGTCACGACCAGCGTCGGGTGCTGGGCCTCGACGTGGCGGGCCAGCGCATGTGACCACGGCTTCGTATGGTCATAGGTGGCCTCCCCGTCGAGGGGCAGGTAGAGCTGCAGGCCCTTGCTGCCCGACGTCTTCACCCAGCACTCCAGACCCAGGTCGCCGAGGGTGTCGCGCAGGACGATGGCCACCTGGGCGCAGGTGAGGACGTCGGCGGGTGCGCCCGGGTCGAGATCGAACACCACCGCCGTCGGATGCTCTCCGCCGTCGCGGGCCAGGGTGGGATGAAGCTCGATGGCAGCCAGGTTGGCCAACCACACCAGGGACGCTTCCTCCTCCACCGAGCAGTAGGCGACGTCGCCCATGGTGATGGTCGGTACCCAGTCCGGGCGGTGCGACGGGCAGTTCTTCTCGTAGAACGACGCCCCATCAACCCCGTTCGGCCACCGCCGCAAGGTCACCGGTCGCCGGCGCAGATGGGTCAACAACGCCGGCGCCACCCGGGCGTAATAGTCGATGAGCTGACCCTTAGTGAACCCCGTTGCCGGCCACAGGACCTTGTCCAGGTTGGAAAGCTTCAGCTTCCGGTCACCGACGGTGACCTCCGTCCCGGAGCTCATCGTCCCTCCGCGCCGAACCGTGAGGCCATGGCCTTCATTTTGC
>JALYVP010000187.1 GCA_030853185.1 Actinomycetota bacterium
CCCGCCTTCGGGCCGGCGGGCCGCCAGCGGGTCGAGGGTCGCCTGATGGGCCCCCTTGTAGAACACGCCCGGATGGGTCTCCTTCTCCGGGCGGCGCACGGCGACGGCCTGGCGCTGGACGATCCTGGCCACCTTCGAGGTCGGGTCGCCCAGGTCGCCGACGAGGATGGCCTCGGTCGGGCACACCGTCACGCACGCCGGTTCCAGGCCGATGTCGAGGCGGTGGGCGCAGAAGTTGCACTTCTCCGCCGAATGGTCCTCGGGGTTGATGAAGATGGCATCGTAGGGGCAGGCGGCGATGCACGCCTTGCACCCGATGCAGATCGACTTGTCGAAGTCGACGACACCGTCGGGCCGCTTGAACATGGCCCGGGTCGGGCAGGCGGTGACACAGGGCGCGTCCTCGCACTGGTTGCACCGGGTGACCTGGAAGGACCGGCGCACCTGGGGGAAGATCCCCACGTCCACCGACTTGACGTAGGTGCGGGTCACGCCCACCGGTACGTCGTTCTCACTCTTGCAGGCGGTGGTGCACGCATGGCAGCCGATGCAGCGGGACTGATCCAACACCTTGATCAGGCGCGGGGGCCGGGCATTCGCCAGCGTCATGGCCCGAACGTACGGGTCGGTGGACGAGGTGGGTAGAGGCCCGTGCGTTGGGGGGACCTAAGCATCGCTGAGGCCCACTCACGTCACGACGCCAGGTACCGCAGGGCCCGGGTGGCGGCGTTGTAGCCGCACATGCCGTGGGCGCCGGCGCCGGGCGGAGTCGCCGCCGAGCACAGGTAGACCCCGGGGATCCCCGTGCTGTAGGGGTCGAGGGCGATCCGGGGCCGGAGGGCCACCTGGCGGGCGGTGTTGGCCCCGGTGATGATGTCCCCCCCGACGTAGTTGGGGTTGCCGGCGGCCAGCTCCGCCGGTGACCGGGTGTGCACGGCCACGATCCGTTGGCGCAGGCCGGGGGCGAAGCGCTCCATCTGGTCCAGGATCGCCCCCGTGGCGTCGCCGGTGTAGCCGCTGGGCACGTGCCCGTAGGCCCAGATCGGGTGGAGGTCCCCGGCCGAGCGGGTGGGGTCGGCCAGGTACTGCTGGCCGACGAGGACGAACGGCCGGTCGGGCATGCGCCCGGCCCAGGTGTCCCGCTCGGCCCGGGCGATCTCCTCCAAGGTGCCCCCGACGTGGACGGTGCCGGCCGCCCGGGCCGCCTCGGCGGTCCAGGGGATTCCGCCATCGACGACGAGGTCGACCTTGGACGCGGCCGGGCCGTGCTTCCACGCGCCGAAGGCCCGCCGGACCTGAGCCGGGAGCCGGTCGCCGGCCACCTCGACGACGCCGGAAGGGGCCAGATCGAGGATCGTGACCGCCGCCGGTCCCACCTCGGCGAGCGACCGGACCCGGACGCCGGTCTCGATCCGCCCGCCGTGGTCGACGAGGACCTTGGCCATGGCGTCGGTGATCGCCCGCGATCCCCCCTCGGCCACCGGCCATCCGAAGCGGTGGCCGGCGGCGGCGAGCATCAGCCCGACGGCCGAGCTGGTGGGCCGCTCCAGGGGGTAGAAGGCGTGGGCCGCCACCCCCGCCAGCAGCCCCCGGGCCTGCGGTGTGGAGAACCGGCGGGCCAGCACCCGGGCCGGGGCCAGGGCGTTGACCCCGAAGCGGGCCAGGGGGACGGGGTGGCGGGGCACGTGCAGGACGGGCCGCATCAGGTCCTCGAGCAGGTCGTCGAAGGCGACCGTCAACGGACCGAACAGGTCCCGCCAGGCCCGGCCGTCGGCACCCAGGTGGCGCCCGGTGGCGGCCAACGACTGGACCATCACCCCGGCCGTCCCGTCGTCGAGGGGGTGGGCCAGGTCGATGGTGGGCCAGCGCCAGACCAGCCCGTGGCGCTGAGCGTCGATGTCGTTGAGGAACGGTGACCCGACGCCGAGGGGGTGCACCGCGGAGCAGTGGTCGTGGAGGGCGCGGTGCCCAGTGAGGTCGCTGGTCCGGGTCCCCCCGCCGATCTCGTCGGCGGCTTCGAGCACGGTCACGGCCACACCTTGGCGGGCCAGGGTGACCGCCGCCGCCAACCCGTTCGGCCCTGACCCGACGACGACGGCCTCGGTCATCGCCCCTCGCCGTGGTGACCGGGCGGATCGGGCTTGAGCACGACGGGGATCCTAGGGGCGGGGGCGGCGATGCCCTCGGTTCACGCCGCGGGCCTGGTAACAAGTTGGGATGGCACGGGCGCGGCGGGTGGGCGAAGACCGGATCCTGTCTCTGCCCAACGTCGTCACCACCCTGCGGTTGGTGCTGGTGCCCGTGTTCGTGTGGCTCCTGATCCAGCCCCACCACCGGGACTGGTTCGCCGACGCCGTGCTCCTCGCCGCGCTCGGTTCCACCGACTGGGTGGACGGTCAGCTGGCCCGGCGCCTGGATCAGGTGACAACGCTCGGCAAGGTCCTCGATCCGACCGCTGATCGCGTCCTGTTGGCGACCGCCGCCATCGGCATCCTCGCCGCCGGGGCGGTACCAGTGCCCATCGCGGTGATCGCCTTGACCCGGGAGGGGCTGGTGGCCGTGGCGGCCATCGGGTTGGCGCTGGCCGGGGTGCGGCGAATCGACGTGACCCTGATCGGCAAGGCCGGCGCCTTCGGGCTGATGTGCGCCTTCCCGCTGTTCCTGGCCGGACACTCGACCGTCGGTTGGCACCACGGCGCCCTGGTGCTGGCCTGGATCGCAGCGGTGATCGGCCTGGTGTTGGGCTGGGTCTCCATCCTCGTCTACATCCCCCTGGCCCGAGCCGCTCTGTCGGACCGGCGCGCCGCTGACCCTGGGGTCGTCAGGCAGTGACACCCCCCGGCCCGAGGGACAGATCCGGTCTCATGGGGCGGACTCCGACGCCGGCGGCGCTCGGAGCCACGCCCTGATCACGGCGGTGAGGTGGCGCTTGCGCTCGGCGATGAACCCGGGGTCCACGGGGTCGTAGCCCAGCGCCCGTAGCTCAGTTGCCGCCCTTTATTCGACAGCATCGGCCCGTGCCCCCGGCTACGTTGTGAGAGCGAGGCTGGATTGCGCAGGATCCGCCCCCTCTACCCCTCATCACTCGGCCTCCCGGACCTCCGAAGGAGCATGATGACCGAGACACTTGTTTCCTCCACCGGAACCCCCCGGTCCGGAGGCCGTCGCCGGTGGCCACGTGGTGCGGTCGTGGTCGGTCTCCTGGGGATAGCCTGGTTCCTCTTCGGTGCGGCCGGCGGCTCCTACCAGGGCAAGCTCAGCTCCGTTCAGAAGAACGACAACGCTGCCTACCTGCCCAGCTCGGCCGAGTCGACCAAGGTCGACACCGAGTCACAGCAGTTCCAGGACCTCCAGACCATCCCCGGCTTCCTCGTCTACCAGCGGCCCGGTGGCCTGACCCCCGCCGACCGATCGAAGATCGCCTCGGATGCCAGCGCTCTCGCCTCAAAGCCGGGGGTGGCCGGCAACCAGGTGAAGGCACCCGTCTTCGCCAGTGACGGGGCGACGGCGAACGTGGCCGTGCCCCTGGTCGCCAAGAGGGGGTCGGTCAGTGTCGATGGGAGCACGCTGACCAAGGTCGAAAAGGACGTGCTGGCCACGGCCCGCGCCGGGGCGCCGGCCGGCCTGGCCGTCCACAGCGCCGGGCCCGGCGGCCTGCTGGTGGCGTTCATCGACGCCTTCACCGGCATCGACGGATCCCTCCTCATCGCCGCCGGCCTGGTCGTCATCGCCATCCTGCTCGTCGTCTACCGCAGCCCGGTCCTGTGGTTCTTCCCCCTGTTCAGCGCGGTGCTGGCTCTGGGCGCGGCCGCTCTGGTGATCTACGAGCTGGCCAAGAACAACGTCCTCACCCTCAACGGCCAGAGCCAGGGCATCCTGTCGGTCCTGGTGCTCGGGGCCGGCACCGACTACGCCCTGCTCCTGATCAGCCGCTACCGCGAAGAGCTGCACAACTACGAGAGCCGGGTGGAGGCCATGGTCAAGGCGTGGCGGCGGGCCGCCACCGCCATCGCCGCGTCCGCAACGACGGTCATCCTCGGTCTCCTCTGCCTCGGGTTCGGCGAGCTCAACTCCGATCGCAGCCTGGGACCGGTGTGCGCCATCGGCATCGCCTGCACCGTCGGCGTGATGCTCACCTTCCTACCCCTGTTCCTCACCATCGTCCCCCGGGGTGTCTTCTGGCCCCGGGTGCCCCGGGCCGACGGCGAAGGGGACCCGACCACCCACGGCGCCTGGAGCCGCTTCGCCCGAGGCCTGGCCCGGCGTGACCGCGTGGCCTGGATCGTCACCGCCGTGGTGCTCCTGGCCTGCATCTCCGGCTTGACCACCCTCAAGACCGGCGGCCTCTCGACATCCGACAGCTTCACCAACAATCCTGACGCCATCGTGGGCCAGAAGATCTTCAACGCCCACTTCGCCCACGGCACCGGCGCCCCGGCCGTGATCACCGCCGAGTCCAGCGCCATTCCCGACGTCATTGCCGCCGTCTCCAAGGTCCCGGGGGTCTCGACGGCACCGGGGTCGGTGTGCGTCCAGGCGAACTACGCCAAGCTGGCCAGCAACCCGGCGGCGCTGGCGGGGGCCACTCGGGGAGGGTGCGCGCCGAGCTCGTTGGCGGTGGACCCCCACAACGGCCGGCTGCTGGTCAACGCCACCCTCAACGACAACTACGACAGCCCGGTCGCCTACTCGACCGTGCAGCACCTCCGATCCATCGTGCATGCCATACCAGGGGCCCATGCGCTGGTGGGCGGATCGAGCGCCATCAACTACGACACCCAGCAGGCGTCGCGCCATGACCGCAACCTGATCATCCCTGTGGTGCTGGTCGTCATCCTCATCGTGCTGGGGCTGCTCCTGCGAGCGCTTCTCGCCCCGGTGCTGCTCATCCTCACCGTCGTGCTGTCGTTCAGTGCTGCGCTCGGAGTATCAGCCGTGGTCTTCAACCATGTCTTCCACTTCGCCAACGCCGATCCCGGGTTCCCCCTCTTCGCCTTCGTCTTCCTGGTGGCGCTGGGGGTGGACTACAACATCTTCCTCATGACCCGGGTGCGGGAGGAGACGCTCCGCCACGGGACCCGCGAGGGAGTCCTGCGGGGCCTGGCCGTGACCGGGGGGGTCATAACCTCGGCCGGCGTGGTGCTGGCCGCCACCTTCGCCGTGCTCGGCGTCCTCCCGCTGGTGTTCCTGAGCGAGCTGGGCTTCGCCGTAGCCTTCGGGGTCCTGCTCGACACCGTCGTCGTGCGATCCATCCTGGTCCCCGCCCTCAGCCACGACATCGGCAAGCGCATCTGGTGGCCGTCATCGCTGGCCCGGACCGCCGACTGAGCGGCATCCACCCGGTCGGCGTTCCTGGCATTGTGGAACGCCGTGCCTCAACACTCCAGGTCCCGCTCGACCCAGACCCGTCGCCGTCAACGAGCAACGGTGGGGTTCCTGGTCGTGGCCGCTCTCGTCGGGGTCGTCGCCGGCCTGGCCATCACCGGCCGCCAAACGGTCAGGACCACTCCCGCCAAGACCAAGGCCGCGGCCTCTGAGCCGACCCGAGCCCGGCCGCCGGCGACTCCGGCACCTTCCGTCCCGTCGGCCAGCGCGCCCACGACCACGACCACGACCACGACGTCCGCTCCGCCCCCGGCCGGGGCGCTGGCCGGCAAGGTGGTCGCCATCGATCCCGGCCACAACGGCGGGAACGGCGGCGACCCCACCGCCATCAACAAGCTGATCTGGAACGGGCGCCAGAGCGAGGCCTGCGACACGACGGGGACAGCGACCGACGGCGGCTACACCGAGGCCCAGTTCAACTTCAACGTCGCCCAAGCGCTCAGCGCCGACCTGCACAGCGAAGGAGCGAACGTCGTGCTGACCCGGACGACGAACACCGGCGTCGGCCCCTGCGTGACCGACCGCGCCGCGGTCGGCAACCAGGCCCACGCCGACGCCGCCATCAGCGTTCACGCCGACGGCGGTCCGGCATCCGGGCGCGGCTTCGCGGTCCTCGAACCGGTCGCCGATGGTCCCAACAACGAGATCGTGGCGCCGTCGGCTGTCCTCGGCCAGGACCTGCGAGCCACGTTCCTGGCCGGCACCGGAGAACCGGTCAGCTCCTACGACGGCACCAACGGCATCCAACCCCGGGACGATCTCGGGGGGGTCAACCTGTCCACCGTGCCCAAGGTGTTCATCGAGTGCGCCAACATGCGCAACGCGGCCGATGCCGCCCTCGTGACCAGCCCCGCCTGGCAGAAGCAGGCGGCCGACGCCCTCGCCCTCGGCATCACGAAGTTCCTCCACCCGGCCGCCTGATCCGCGGATCACCGCCCCCGGCTCCGGAAGACTGCCACCGTCGACAGGGGGGACGGGCCGAAGACCCCCAGCGTGCCGGGACCCCCGGTTCCGCCAACGATGTGACGCTGACCGGACGATTGTCGTTGACTGCGTCCCGGGATAGAAGCACCATCCGTGCAGGATGGCGGGGCCGTTACCGACGTTGCGGGGGCGACGGCCATGGGCTCCTCGGCGGTCCGGGCGGCGTGATTGGCCGATCAGAGATGGTCGTTGTGGTGCCGGCCTTGGCGGTAGCGGTCGCCGTGGCGGTGGCGATGGCGCAAGAAGAAGAACGCGGCGATCACGAACAGCACCCATGGGACACGCGGGAAGAAGAACCTGGATGCCGAGGCGGTGATGCTCCAGCTGACGACCAGGACGGCCACAAAGGCGAGGAACACCCAGCTCGGGCGGCGGCGGGGCCGGCGGTCGGGAACCTGTGGCGGAGGGCCGTCCAGGGGCGGCAGGTCGGCCAGGAGCGGGACCAGGTCATCGCGGGTCTTGGCGGCCGTGGCCTGAGCGGCCCGATCATTGAACTCGGCCTCGTCGAGGCGACCTTCGGCCACGTGACGGCACAAGGCGTTGGTGACCTCGGCCCGCTCGGCGTCGGAGATGCGCATCTGGCCCGGAGGCGTGGTGGTCGGAGTGGAGGTTTGCGGCCATGCGGCGTACCACGGC
>JALYVP010000188.1 GCA_030853185.1 Actinomycetota bacterium
GCACTCCAGTGGGCTTTTCCACCACGCGGTTGCCAGCGGCACGGCACAAACGCCCCGATCGGCGCCAAGGGGCTGCGGCCCGGGGTGGCATCAGCCGACGAGCGGGCTCGGCGGCAGGCCTGGTTGTCAGCCCGGCGCCCACCGGGCAGGATGGCCGGGTCGGTCGCGATCGCGACGGCGGATCAAGGAGGCAACGCGTGCAACTCGGCATGGTCGGACTCGGCCGGATGGGCGCCAACCTGGTACGGCGGCTGCAGCGCGACGGCCACACGTGCGTGGTCTACGACGTGAACGCCGACGCCGTCGCCATGCTGGTCAAGGAGGGAGCGACCGGGGCGGACAGCATCGACGACTTCGTCGCCAAGCTGGAGACGCCCCGTGCGGTGTGGGTGATGGTGCCTGCCGCTTACACGGGGGACACCGTCGATGCCCTCGCCTCAGCCATGGCCAAGGACGATATCATCATCGACGGCGGCAACTCCCACTACCAGGACGACATACGCCGGGCCGCGGCCCTGGTCGACAGGGGCATCCACTATGTCGACGTGGGCACCAGCGGCGGCGTGTTCGGTCTCGAGCGGGGCTACTGCTTGATGATCGGTGGGGAGACCGACGTGGTCCGCCACCTCGATCCGCTCCTCGCCGCTATCGCCCCCGGTGTCGACACCGCTCCCCGCACCGATGGTCTGACCGGCGATCCGTCTCCGGCCGAGCATGGCTACCTGCACTGCGGGCCCAACGGTGCCGGTCACTTCGTGAAGATGGTTCACAATGGCATCGAGTACGGCGTCATGGCTGCCTACGCCGAGGGCCTGGCGATCCTGGACAAAGCCAATGTCGGCGCCGGGGACCATACCGGTGGGGACGCGGAGACGGCCCCGTTGGCCGACCCGCAATTCTACCAGTACGACATCGACACCTCCGCCGTGGCCGAGGTGTGGCGGCGGGGGAGTGTCATCTCCTCGTGGCTGCTCGACCTCACTGCCCACGCCCTCAGTGCCGACCCCGGCCTGGGCACCTTTGGCGGGCGGGTCTCCGACTCCGGCGAGGGCCGTTGGACGGTCAAGGCCGCCATCGACGAGGGCGTGCCCGCCTACGTGCTCACCACCGCCCTGATGGAGCGGTTCAGCTCCCGGGGTGAGGGCGACTTCGCTGACCGCATCCTCTCAGCGATGCGAAAGGAGTTCGGCGGCCACGACGAGAAGAGCTCCTGAGAGGCAGGGCGCTCAGTGGTCGGTGGGCTGGTCCTTGACGGCGGGCTCAGAGGTCGACGGCGCCGCGCCGGGCGCACCTTGGCCCAGCTCCCCGCTGGCCGGGGGGGACAGCGATGGGCTCTCGGCCCCGCCCATCCCGAGTCCCATCGACTCACGAATCTCGGCCAGCCGGCTCTGAGCCTCAGAGCCCATGGCCGCCTGCTGGATCTCGAGCATCCTGGCCTCGACGCCTTGGCCGCCGACCTCTGAGGTTCCCAAAGCCCGGGCGTAGCGCTGCTCGATCTTGGTCCGTACCTGATCAAGTGTCGGCGTATCTTGGTCGGCGGTGGCCGTAAGGCTGCCCATGGCCGTGTTGAGCTGCTCCTGCATCTTGGCCTGATCCAGTTGCGACATCAGCTTCTGTCGCTCGGCCAGCTTCTGCTGCAGAGCGGAGGAGTTCTGCTGCACGGCGGCTTTCGCCTGCTGGGCCGCCTCGGCGGTCTGCAGGCTCATGGTCTTGAGGTCATTGACCTGGTTCTCGGTGGCGATGAGCCGGTTGGCGAACGCCTCGGCAGTCTGGTTGTACTCGGTCGCCTTCTGAGTGTTACCGCCGTTGCTGGCGTCGGCGGCCATGCGTAGCGCCTGTCGGGTTGATGCCGACACCTTCTCGAGCTGGTCCATGGCCCGGTTGAGCTGCATCTCGGTCTGCTTCTGATTGGCGACCACGTTGGCCGCTTGCTCCACGAGGCGGCGATGCTGGTCCTGGGCCTCCACGATGGCCTGTTCCAGCTGGACCTTGGGGTCGGCGCGCTCCTCGAAGTCTCCGCTGGCCTTGGCCATCATGTACCGCCACCTGCGGCGGAAGTAGTTGGGCATACCGGAATGCTACGACGTGGCCGGGGCCTCGGGCGTGGCAGAGTCTCCTGCGGGCTCGCCCGGTGGCAGTTCACCACCCGCACCGGCCGAGTCCATGGCCGCCTTGCTCGCCTCCATGCCAGCGTGCAGGGCGGCAATCTCGTCGAGGACCGCTACGAGGGAACGGGGTTCACCGCCGCCACCGGCATCGGACTCGTCGATCGACAGCTCCACCAGGGCGGTCACCGCCTCATCGATCCGAGCCGCCAGCAGGCGGACCTGGTCGAGGGCGTCGGCGCTGACCGAGTCGGCCCGGCGCATGGCCCGCAGTTGGGCAGCGACCACCGATTCGTGGCGAAGTGCAGCCTCATCGAGGCGGTCGTGACGCTGAGTCATCCCTGCCAGCTCGGCCGAGAGGGCAGCAGTCCGGGCCGCACGCTCGGGCGTGGTCAGCAGGGCGCCGCGCCGGGCGGTCACCGCGGCTGTCCGGACGCTCCGATCGATGCGATCGGCCAATGAACCCACCCTCTCGCGGGTCGGTCCCTCGTCAAGGGACGACACAGCCTGGTCGAAACGACGCTCGGCATCGACGACGGCTCTCAGGTGGTCTCGCCACGGCGGGGGGACCGACCACGGGTCCACCGGTTCTGGCTTCACGGTCCGCTGCCGTCGGGACCGGGCGACAACGGCCCAACCCATGCGCCCTCCCCACCCGATGACGGCCAGGATCACGGCCACCGGCAGGGAGTGATCCAGCACACCGATGCCGGCCCCGACGGCGGTGAGGGCGATGGCCGGGGGGCCCACCGCGGCGCGCACCACGCTCGGATGGGCCAGGACGGCAGGGACCCGCGATGGCATGACCCTCAGGCTAGATGCACCTGGAACACCCGTGAGCCCGGAAGCCACGGGGTGTTCACTCGGCGGACGGCTTGGCGTCAACCGGCGGCCAGGTTCCCCCGTTACCGTCCGAGGGCGGTCAGGCAGCCGAGGGGCGGCCAGTGGTGACCGAGGGTCGGAGGAGAAACGATGATCCGTTCAGTCAAGGCCGGGTGGGCGGCAACCGCCGCCGTGGCTCTCGCCACCGGAGTGGTCACGGCGATGGCCGGCGGCGCAGGGGTTGCCAGTGCGTCGGCGTCACCTACGGCCACGCCGATCAAGCACGTCGTCGTCGTCTTCCAGGAGAACGTCAGCTTCGACCACTACTTCGGCACGTATCCCAACGCCTCGAACCCCAACAACGAACCGCAGTTCCACGCCGCATCCGACACGCCCAGCGTCAACGGCCTGAGCCAGACGCTGCTCAATGCGAATCCGAACGGTGAGAACCCCAACCGCCTCGACCGCTCGATGCCGTTGACGTGTGACCAGGACCACAACTACACGCCCGAGCAGCAGGCTTTCGACCACGGCCTCATGGACCAGTTCCCCCAGAACACCCAGGTCGAAAGTTGCTCGCCACCCGACCAGAAGCCCCCCGGCCTGGTGATGGATTACTACGACGGCAACACCGTCACGGGGTTCTGGAACTACGCCCAGCACTTCGCCATGAGTGACAACTCCTACGGCACGACCTTCGGCCCCTCCACACCTGGCGCGCTCAACCTCATCTCCGGCCAGACTCACGGCACGACGGATGTGATCCCCGGGACGACCTCCAACGGCACCGTCCTGAGCGACGCCGACCCCGGCTTCGATGACTGCTCGGCGGGGTCGACCATCCATATGACCGGCACCAACATCGGGGACCTGCTCAACGCCTCCAACGTCAGCTGGGGCTGGTTCCAGGGCGGCTTCGGGCCCACGGCCCCGGCGACGAGTACCGCACCGGCGGTCTGCGGTTCCTCGCATGTCAACGTCGGCGGTGCCACAGTCGCGGACTACAGCGCGCACCACGAACCGTTCCAGTACTACCCATCGACGGCAAACCCCCACCACCTGGCGCCGGCCAACGTTGCTGAGGTCGGCCACGCCGGACGGGCCAACCACCAATACGACCTCAGATACTTCGACCGAGCCCTGGCAACGGACAACCTTCCGGCTGTCAGCTTCGTCAAGGCGCCCAAGTACCAGGACGGCCACGCCGGTTACTCCGATCCGCTCGACGAACAGACCTTCGTCGCCGGCCTGATGAACAAGGTGCAGGCCAGCGCCGACTGGAGGTCGACCGCGGTCGTCGTCGCCTACGACGACTCCGACGGGTGGTACGACCACCAGATCGGCCCGATCGTCAACAACTCCCAGGATGCGAGCTACGACGCCCTCAGTGCTCCAGGGCAGTGCGGCTCTCGGGCTCCTCTGGCGGGCTACCAGGATCGTTGCGGCTATGGCCCCCGTCTCCCGCTCCTGGTCGTGTCGCCCTACAGCAAGGTCAACTTCGTGGACCACGCCATCACCGACCAGTCGTCGATCCTTCGCTTCGTCGAGGACAACTGGCTCGGCGGCCAGCGCATCGGCAACGGATCGTTCGACGCCCTGGCTGGAAGCCTCACTACCATGTTCGATTTCTCCCATCGCAGTGCTGACCCCCTCATCCTCAACCCGAGCACGGGAGAGCCGCGGAGCTGAGCGGTAGGTCTCGCCGGTTGCGCGGTACCCTTTCGGCCATGGATGCGCCGGACGGGGCCGTGGCCGGCGAGCTGGAGCGGGTCGGGCAACGGGTGGCGGATGCCGCCCGAATCGTCGCCCTGAGCCCGACGGACGTTCGCAACCGGGCACTCCTCGCGGCGGCGGCGCGGCTGGAGGCGGCGGCCTCGGCCATTGTCGAGGCCAACGCCGCCGATGTAATTCTGGCCGAGGCGGGCGGATCGGCGCCGACCGTCGTCGATCGGCTCCGGTTGACGACGGCCCGCATCGATGCCATGGCCGGCGGTCTTCGCCAGGTGGCCCGGCTCGCCGACCCTTTGGGGGAGACGGTGCGGGGATGGGTCCGGCCCGACGGCTTGGAGATCCGTCAGGTGCGGGTACCGCTGGGCGTCATCGGGGTGATCTACGAGAACCGCCCCAACGTGACCAGTGATGCTGCCGGCCTGTGTCTCAAGTCCGGCAACGGGGCGTTCCTGCGGGGGAGCTCAGCGGCCATCTATTCCAATCAGGCCGTGGCCGGCGCGCTGCGGGCCGGCTGCGAGGAGGCGGGGCTGCCGGCTGACGCGGTGATGCTGGTGGAGGACACGTCCCGGGAGACCGCCGTTGCGTTCATGCGCCTCCGCGGCGTCATCGACTGCCTGGTGCCACGCGGCGGACGGTCCCTCATTGCCAGCATCCTCGAACACGCGACGGTGCCCTACGTCATCGACGGGGCGGGCAACTGTCACGTCTATGTCGACCGCAGCGCCGACCTGGAGCGGGCCGCCGCCATTGTCGTCAACGCCAAGACCCAGCGGCCCAGCGTGTGCAACGCCGCCGAGTCTCTGCTGGTGCACGGCGATGTGGCCGAGACGTTCCTGACCGCCGTCGCCCCCCGGCTCAAGGAGGTCACGTTGGTGGGCGACGAGCACACCCGGGCGATCCTGGGTGCGGCCACGGTGGGGGCCGCAACCGAGGACGACTGGGGGCGGGAGTACCTCGATCTGACGCTGTCGGTCAAGGTGGTGGCCGGCCTCGACGAGGCCATTGACCACATCCGCCGGTATGGCAGCGGCCACACCGAGGCCATCGTCACCGGCGACGTCGATGCTGCCGGTCGGTTCCAGCGGGAGGTCGACGCCGCCGCGGTTGTCGTCAATGCCTCTACCCGGTTCACCGACGGCGAGCAGTTCGGCTTCGGCGCCGAGATCGGGATCAGCACCCAGAAGTTGCATGCCCGCGGGCCGATGGGGCTCCGGGAACTGACCACGACGAAGTACCTGGTGAACGGACGGGGACACATCCGGGGCGGCTGACGGGCACCTGGCACATGCCTCCTACACTGTGGCGACCCCCCTCTGGAAGGACCGCCGTGCTCAACGATGTCGCCCCGCTCTTCGAGTCCCCCAGCGCGGTGCGCGAGCACCTGCGCCGGGTGGACTACCTCGCAGATGAGGGCATCGCCGGCGTCGTGTTCCTCGCCGAGCGGCTCGGTAAGCCGATCCTTGTCGAAGGTCCGGCTGGTACCGGGAAGACGCAGTTGGCCAAGTCGATCGCCGAGGCGCTCGGCCATCGGCTGATCCGCCTGCAGTGCTACGAGGGCCTCGACGAGTCGAAGGCCCTCTACGAGTGGAACTACAAGAAGCAGCTGCTGCGCATCCAGGCCCAGCGCAACGACGAGTCGGCGTCGACAAACTCGGACCTGGAGGAGGACATCTTCTCCGAGCCGTTCCTGCTCACCCGGCCCTTGCTGGAGGCCATCCGGGCCGCCGACCCGGTCGTGCTGCTGATCGATGAGGTGGACCGGGTGGAGGTCGAGACCGAGGCGCTGCTCCTCGAGGTGCTGTCGGACTACCAGGTCTCCATTCCCGAGCTGGGGACCATCCACGCATCCCAGGTTCCGCTGGTGTTCCTCACGTCCAACAACACCCGGGAGCTGTCCGAGGCGCTCAAGCGTCGGTGTCTCTTCCTCCACATCGACTACCCCGACCTGGCCCGGGAGAAGGAGATCGTCCTCACCAGGGTCAAGGGCATCTCGGCCGGCCTCGCTGATCAGATCGTCCGGATCGTGCGTTCGGTTCGCAGCCTGGAGCTGAAGAAGGCGCCGTCCGTCTCCGAGACCCTGGATTGGGCCCGGACCCTGGTGCTGCTCGGCATCAGCGATATCGATGCCGAGACGGCGACCTCGACGCTCAACATCCTCCTCAAATATCAGTCCGACATCGACAAGGCGGCCAAGGAGCTCTCGTCGAGCAAGCC
>JALYVP010000189.1 GCA_030853185.1 Actinomycetota bacterium
ACCGTCGTCTCGGTAGCCGCCCTCATCGTCGGGTTGACCACGTCAGTCGCGCCCAGCACGGTCACAGGCCCCGGCGCCGGCCTCTGCCTCATCGCCGCCGGCATCATCCACCTGACCGGCGGTCTCCCAAGACAGACACCATCGCCCGCACCAGCATCAGGGTGAAACCCGGCCCGGCCGCCCGCCGCGAACTTGGTCCCCCAGCCGATCATGCAGCAGTGCGGCCCCTCCGGGCCACGGCGTCGACGGTCGCGGCGGCGATGAGGACGAGCGCAGTGACGATGTCCTGGGCGTCGGCCTTGATGCCTTCCGTCTGCAGATAGTAGACGATCGGTGCGCCGGTCTCATCGTTGGCTACCAGGGCGGCGTTGGCGGTCTTGTGGGCGGTGTAGGCCTGCTGGATGGCGAGAGTCTGAGGGGGCAGCGGAGGCCCAGGTAAGCCACTGTGAGCGCCGATCATGCTGCATACTTCAGTCCTGCAAAATCGGAGAGGGATCGACCCGAAGGAGCATCGGTGAGCCGGAAGCCAGGTCCGGCCGGCTCGAGCGCACGGCGTGCTTGCGCCGTCGTCGCGTCGCTGTGCAGCCTGGCCGGCGGCGTCGCCGCCTGCGGCACCAACGGCGGCGGCCAGAAGGCCCAGGCGGGCGGGCCGATCCTCGTCACCGTCGATCCCGCCCATCCGGGTGCCACGTTGCCGACTGACTTCCTCGGGCTGTCGTTCGAGGCGTCCGTGCTCGGCTCGACCCTTTTCGATCCGGTTCGATCCGACCTCTCGATCTTGCTGCGGGCTCTTGGCACCGGGCGGCTCCGCTTCGGGGGCAACAGCCTCGACCGGGTGACGGCATGGACCGCCGAAGCGGCAACCCCCTTGCCGGGGTGGGCGTCCAGCCGGGTGTCGCCCGCGGACTTGGAGCGCCTCGCCGGTCTGGCGACGGCAACTGGCTGGAAGGTCGACCTGGGCGTCACCGTTGGCCACCCGGACGCCGGCGCCGCAGCGAACGAGGCTCTTGCGGCGGTGCGCCTGCTCGGTGAGGGGCTCGGCACCATCCAGATCGGCAACGAGCCCGATCTGCTCGGCGACGTCCGACCTGCGTACAGTGAGGCGGGCTATCGCGCCGACGTAGCCGCATACCGGGCGAGCATCGCTGCCGTGGCGCCCGATGTCCAGGTGTCCGGCCCCGACACCGCAGTCGCCGCCCGGCTGGCGTCATACGGGAGCGACGATGGCGCCGGCTTGGCATTCTTCACGCAGCACTTCTACCCCCTGACACGGTGCGCCGGCCGCCGGCCGACGATCGACCAACTGCTCTCCGTCTCTACCCTCGAGGCGGAGAAGCGTGTTGCCTCCACAGCCGTTGTGGCCAGCCACGCCGCCGGCCTGCCCGTACGACTCGACGAGACCAACTCCGCATCCTGCGGTGGTCAGGACGGCGTCAGCAACACCCTCGGTTCCGCCCTCTGGATCATCGAGTACCTCGCTACGGTCGCCCAACGCGGGGTCGACGGCGTGGGCATCCAGGGAGGTCTGGCTGCCTGCCGGGGGTACACGCCGATATGCGTTCCCGGGGCGAAGGGCGCTGCGAGGGGGACGGCGCCGGGGATCGACGCTGTGGCCGATAGCTCCCTCGGCGCCGCCAGGTCGGCTGACGGCCGTCTGGCCGCCCAGCCCGACTTCTACGGGCTGCTCGTCATCCACGAGCTCGAGGGGGGCCAGTGGCTGCCGTGCACAGGCACCCCGCCAGGACGGGCGTGGGAGGCCGCGGTGAAGATGCCCGACGGCGCCGTGCGCGTCGTCATTGTGAATCCGTCGCCGAGCACCGCTACCGACATCAGCCTGGACGTCCCCGGGCACGGCGGGCCGGCAAGCGTGCAGTGGTTGACCGGTCCGTCGCTGGGGGCGACGGCTGCCGTGCGCCTGGGCGGGGCCGAGGTGGGAGCCGACGGTGCTTGGCGACCCTTTGCTGACGCCCCACTTGATTCTGGCGGTACCGGTGTCCGGGTCACGGTTCCAGCGGCTACGGCGGCGCTGGTCACACTCCCCGCTTCCCCGTCAGGTCCGTGACCCTCTGGGGTGACACCGCCCGACCCATTTCGCGGTCCCCAGCTCCGCGGGACGAGCTACCCCTCGGGGCGGGTGTCGAGCAGGCCGAACATCATGTCGGTCCAGGTGGTTACGAGAAGCTCGTCGTCGACGTCCAACGGGTTGGCACCGAGGACGTCGCGGGTTAGCCGGGACGCAAGGAGAGCGCCCATACCGATGGTGGTGGCAGCGCGGGCACGCTCCGCGGGGAGATCGTGACCGGTCGCTTCTTCGAGCCATTCGGTGAAGCTCTCGTAGGTCAAGGCGACCAGTTCGTGTGTGGCGGTGGAGAGCAGGTCCTGTTTGCGTCGGCCTTCGGCTACGACGAGGCGCAGCAGGTCGGCTTGGCTGTCGAGCTCGGCCAGGTAGTAGCGGGCGGTGACAGCCAACTGGGTACGGAGGTCGCCCACCCCGGCGAACACCTTGCGGATGTCGCGGAGGGCGTCGAGGCGGGCCAGGTGGCGGGCCACTCCGGCGGAGAGGACAGCGTCCTTGGACGAGAAGTGGTGGTAGAGGGCGCCCGAGCCAGCGCTGAGCCCGGCGGCCGACTCAATCTCGGCCACGCTCGTGCCCCGAAAGCCTCGCTCGGCGAAGAGCCGCATGGCCTCTTCGAGGATCCGTTCTCGGGTTGACACGTCGGCCACCGCCCAAGTACACACTTTGGTGAGCCGAGCGTCAAGGTAGGAGACCATGGCTAGCAACGAGCCGGCACACCCCGATCTGACCCGGTTCGCCACCGGGCGGTTGCGGCGTACGGCGCCGCTCGCCGGACTTGCGGCGCGCACCGCGGGAGAGGAAATCCTCGCCGCCCTTCGCCGCCGGGCCGGTGTGGACGAGCAGAGCGCAGAGCGCCACGCCCGCAACGCCGAGCGCTACGCCGAAGTGATGGGCCGGTCCAAGGGGGCGCTGATGAAGGCGGGGCAGATGCTGTCGTTCGTTTCGCTGACCGGGTCGATTCCTGAGGAGCAGCGCTCCTTGTACCAGGCCGCCCTCAGTCGCCTGCAGGCCGACGCACCACCAATGGCGCCTGACCTGGCTGCGGCCACCTTCGAGGCGGAGCTGGGCCGGCGTCCCGAGGACGTGTTCGCGGAGTTCTCCCCCACACCCCTGGCCGCGGCATCGATCGGCCAGGTCCACGCGGCTCGACTTCGCAACGGTCGGGCGGTGGCGGTGAAGATCCAGTATCCCGGTGTCGAGGCGGCCATCCGTGCGGACTTGAAGAACAACGAGTTGCTGGCCACGTTCTTCTCTCTCATGCGGGCGATGATCCCGGGTCTGGCCCGCATGGATATGCGGGCCGTGGCCGCCGAGGTGAGCGAGCGGATCCTCGAAGAGGTCGACTACCTTCACGAGGCAGAGAACCAGACTGCGTTCGCCGACGCGTACCGCGACCACCCTTTCATCCATGTTCCCGATGTCGTGGCTGACCTTTCCACTCGGCGCGTGCTCACTCAGGACTTGGTCAAAGGACTGCGCTGGCCCGAGGCACTTTTGGCCGAGCAGCCCCTTCGCGACAGCTGGGGCGAGATCATCGTCCGCTTCGCCATGGGCAGCCTCGGGCGCCTCGGGATGTTCAATGCGGATCCCCACCCCGGAAACAGCCTGTTCCACTCCGACGGGACCGTCAGCTTTGTCGACTTCGGCTGCGTCAAGCGCCTCGAGCCGGACCAGGTGAGCGCTATCACCGAGGTAACCAGAGCTGTCCTCCACCGCGATCCGCACCGGCTGTGGCGAACCCTCGTCGAGGTCGACTCCATCGACGCCGTCAATGGCCCGTCCCCCGAAGCCGTCTTCGCGTGGCGGGCGGAGAGCCTGCCGTCGTTGATGGGCCCGCAACCGTTCACCGTCACCCCGGAGATTGCCGCAACAGCTATGCGCCGGGTGCTCTCGCCCACCGGACCGTCCGCCGCCGTGGTGCGGTCCTTCAACACGCCTGCCGATTGGGTGTTCCTCACCCGTATCGACTCGGGCGTGGGGTCGCTCCTGGGCGCTCTCCGGGCTACCGGCGAGTGGCGGGCCATCTTTGCGGAGATCGACGACGGCGCCGAGCCCGTCACCGCACTCGGTGTGACCGACCAGGCGTTCTGGCGAGCGCGCCAGAAGAGGATTCTCGGTGACGGCTGAACCCGCCCTCGGCGCTCAGGTGCACGGTGAACGGGCTGTCGCGTGGCCGTTCCCCCTCGACGACCCGTACCCGGCCTACGCTGCCATGCGCTCCAAGGACCCGGTCCAGTGGAGCGACGAGCTGACCGCCTGGCTGGTCCTTTCGCACCAGCACGCCATGGCGGTGCTGCGCGGACCGGGATGGTCAGCCGATCCCCGCCACAACCCCGACCTGTTCGAGCGGCTCGGCGGTAACCGTCCGGGCGGCAGCCTGCTGGCCAAGATGCTGCTGTTCACCGACCCTCCCGATCATGACCGTCTGCGTCGTGCCGTCAACCGATTCTTCACGCGACAGCGAGTCGAGGATCTTCAACCCCGGATCGCCACCATGACATCGGCCGCGTTCGCCGTCCTACCAACCGACACGCCCGTAGAGGTCATGGCCAGCGTGGCTCGATCTCTGCCGCTCGCCGTCATCTGCGAGCTGCTCGGCGTGGACACCGAGGTCGCCGAGCTCCTTGCGGCTGAGACACCCACCTTGGCGGCCGTCCTCGATCCCCTCGCTACCGAAGCAGACCGCCAAGCATCCGCCGCCTCGGGTTTGGCCCTCATGCTGGCCCTCGTTCCCATCGTCGCCGAACGCCGCCGTTCGCCCGGGGAGGACCTGCTCACCGCGCTGGTGGAGGTCCTTGACGCCGACGACGCCATCGTCATGGCGTTGCTGCTCCTCGCCGCCGGCCACGAGACGACCGCCAACCTGATCGGCAACGGCATCGTGGCTCTCGCGCAGCACCCCGACCAGTTCCAGTTGCTACGCCAGAACCCTCTCCTTCTCCCCACAGCGGTGGAGGAGCTGCTCCGATGGGACAGCCCGGTACAGGTCGTCGGCCGGGTAGCGCGGGCCGCCACCATGCTGGGCGGTCACCACGTCGCCACCGGGGAGCAGGTGCTGGTCATTCTCGGCGCGACCAACCGCGACCCCGCCGTCTTTCCCCGTCCCGATCGCCTCGACGTCACCCGACATGGGGCCGGGGCCCTGGCGTTCGGCCACGGTGCTCATTACTGTGTCGGCGCCGCCCTGGCCCGGGCTGAGGCCGCCGAGGTGTTCCGTCGCCTCATCACGGGCACGGCCCCGTTGCGGGTGATCGACTGGGCCCGCCCACCATCGACGACCTTCCGGCGCCTCTCCTGGCTGACCATGTTGGCCTGACCTTGCCGACTCTTCCGTCAAGAACCAGACGCCGCTGGTCCCGCGGTGCCGCCCACCACAGTGACCTCGACGACCACCACCGCGGCGGCGCCGACCACCACCGTCCCCCGGCCGACGACCACCACCCACCCGAGATCGACGATCATCACGGCGGCCGCCCGACCCCAAGTCGTGTTGAGCATCCCTGCCGAGCCACGATCGGATCCGATGGTGACCGTGGCTGTGGGCGATGACCTGGAGATCCATCTTCCCGCCGGCCAACTCCCCGACGCCAGCGACATCGGCGATGCCAACCCCGCGATCCTCCGGCGGGACCCCATCGGCTGAACATGAGCCACTCGTCGCAGCGTCACAGGGCGGCGGCGTCTTGTGTAGGACGGGTAGCTGGCGACTTCGCGCGTCAGGCAGTCGATACTTGCGGACGCCGGCATACGACGTTGCCCGGTGTCATCGCAGCCAAGGAGGTGCCGACGATGGGTTGGTTGCGTTGCACCTGGAAGTAGAGGGGCATGACGATCTGGCCGCCAAACAGGGCGGCTCCGCCGAAGACCGTCTGGCGGGCGACAAGGCGGCTGCGGTGTAGACCCGGTTGGTGAACAGGCGCGGTGACATCGACGACACGGTCGCCTACGTCATCACCTTTCCAACGCGGTGCTTCACCGCTTGGATCGGGCGTGGGCCGAGCGGCACCAACGTCTCGGGGTGCTTATCCGCTACGCCGACGACGAAGGGATCTGCTGTCCGACCCAGGAGAGAGCCGAGGCCGCCATGGCGACGTTGACCGAGATCCTGGCCGGGCTGGGCCTCGATCTGTCGAGGTCCAAGACACGCATCGTTGGTGTGGCCAGCGGAGAGGAGGGATTCGACTTCCTGGGCTTCCATCATCGGATGGTCCCATCGAGGAAGAACCCGGCTCGTCGCTACCCGGCGTGCTGGCCGAGTGACAAGAAGATGATCCAGGCCCGCTCTCGCATCAAGGAGCTGACCGGGAGAAACCGGCGTCACGTCCCGACAAGGACACTCGTTGAGGACCTCAACGGGTTCCTACGAGGCTGGCGCCAGTACTACCGCTTCGGGAACTCGACCAACTGCTTCGCCAAGATCGATCGATACGTGGTCGATCGCATGGCGTTGCTGCTCTCCAAACGGCACGGCCGCCGAGGCCGAGGCTACGGGCTCAAGCTGATCATCTGCTCGGGTGACCGCCTCGGCATCCAACGCCTGGCCGGGACCGTCGACTATGGCAGGACCGTGCATGCCGATGGTGAACGACGTCGGAAAGCCGGATGAGGGGTGTGTCCTGAAAGGAACGTGATGACGGTGTAGAAGATCGCCAGCCACGATCCGTGTTGTGCCAGTGATGGAGGTAGGTCCTCCGGGGTCGCCGTGCAGGCGGAGATCCCAAACCACCGCAAGCTGCGTCGGTCAAGAGCCGGGGTGGTGAGCGTTGCGGAAACGGTTCGCCTGGAGCGGGTCA
>JALYVP010000190.1 GCA_030853185.1 Actinomycetota bacterium
AGCCACTGACCGCGGGGCGGTGGGGAGGGTCCCCCCGCCCGAGGCCCGGCCGGCGAGGAGAGGCCGAACCCAGCGGAGGGGGCGGGCGGCGACCACGGCGACCACGGCGAGCGCTGCTGCCACCGATGCCAGCACCGGGGCCTGGGTGGCGGGAAGGCCGGTCGAGCCGAACTGAACGTAGGTCTCGACCGGCAGGGAGTAGGGGTGGTAGGCGAGCAGGACGGTGGCGCCGAACTCCCCGAACGCCCGCAGCCAGGCCAGCAGGAGCCCGGCCCGGATCCCGTGGCCGGCGGTCGCCACGTCCACCCGCCACCACCTCGACCAGCGCCGATGCCCGAGGGTGGCGGCAACCGCATCGAACGCCGGGTCGGCGGCCGAGAACGCCGAACGGGCGGCGACGACCGCAAAGGGGGCGGCCACGAACACCTGAGCGATGATGATCCCGGCCAGGCTGTCGGTGAGACGGCGGCCAGTGAGCCGGCCCAGCCAGGTGTACGGCCCGACCAGGCGCAGCAGGAGCAACCCGCTGACGAGCGGCGGCAGGGCCAGGGGCAACTGCACGGCGATGCCGAGGGCCCGCCATCCCGGTCCGTGCCGGCGGGCCAGGAGCCAGCCCAGCGGCACACCTCCGGCGGCGATCACGACCATGGCGACGGTGGCGCAGAGCAGGGAGGTGCGCAGCGACGACCACAGGCCGGCGGCGGCGTGGGCCTGGCCGATGGTGGTGACCACCAGGGCCACGGGGACCAGCAGGTAAGCGGCCAGCAGCCCGCCCAGGCCGATCAGGGCGGGGCGGGCTGCTTCGGGGCGGCGAGGGGCGGGGCTCAGCCCTTGACTCCGAGGGCCTTGTGCAGCGACGCCGGCACGGCGGCGGTCGTACCTGTCACCTTGGGGGCCGTCGGCAGGGTCAGGCCCGCGTCTCGGAGGATCTTCTGGCCGGCGGCCGAGTACAGGTAGGCGACGAACGCCTCAGCTGCCTTCTGGTCCGGGGCCCGGTTGAGGACGGTCACGGTGTACTTGGCGGCCAGGTCGACGGGCGCCAGGGAGACGGTGGGGATGCCGGCCGCCTTGGCCTCGTTGGCGTAGAAGAACCCGGCGTCGAGGTTGCCGGACTGCAGGCGGCCGACGAGGGTCTCCTCGGGGAAGACCTTGACGGTCGAGCCCCGCGAGGCGAGGGCCGGTTGCGACTGCGACGTGGCGGCCTGCTGGAGGGCCTGGGCTGCCAGCTTGCCCTTGGGATCGAGCTTGGGGTCGGTGCTGCCCAGCAGGAAGTCCGGCTCGGCCACCACCTGGTACCAGGGCTTGGACTTGAGGTCGGCGGCGAACTTCGACTTCGGGTTGTAGCCGAGCACCAGGGGGGCGGTGGCCAGCGACGAGTACCAGGAGACATAGTCGCCGTTGGCCGGGCCCGTCAGGGTGTCGTTGGTGGACGGGGAAGCCGAGAGGAACACGTCCTCGGTCCTGGTCTTGCCCTTGATGGCGCTGGCCAGAGCGGTGGATCCCGCCGGGTAGCCGGTGAAGGTGGCGCCGGAGGCCTTCGCGAACGCCGGGGCCAGGGTGGAGTTGACCAGCTTCTCCAGGGACCCGGCGTAGGCCACGTCGACCGGCCCGGACGCCTTGGTCGACGGGGACGACGACGAGCCGCAGGCGGCCAGGCCCAGCATCCCGACGACGATGCCGGCGGCCGGAAGGGCAGGCGGGAAGATGCGGGCGGGACGATGGTATCGGTTGGCAGGCACGGCGGTGATGGTAGATCAGCGCCGCACCTGCCGCCCGGCGGCGATTCAGGCGTGGGCTCCGACCGGCATGATCGACTTCTGCCAGGTGGCATTCATCACTCCGGCGAACGACGCGTACCAGGCGACGACGGCGGTGGCGAGGCCGACGTAGCCGCCGGCGTGGGTGATGCTGGTGTTGTTGTTGAGGGTGCCGACGCAGAGCAGCACGAAGGTCACGAACAGGGTCAGGAACACCAGGGCCACGGCCACGCTCACCCGAAGCGAGGCGATGAGCATGTAGCCGGTGAAGATGGCCCAGACGAGCAGGTACAGGCCCAGCGCCTTGTAGGCGTCGGCCTTGGGCAAGCCAGGATCCACGTACTTGACATAGGCAGCGAAGGACAGCCAGAACGCCCCAAAGGAGGTGAACGCCAGGGCCCCGAAGGTGTTGCGGTTACGGAACTCCCACATGCCGGCGACGAACTGGGCGAGCCCCCCGTAGAACAGGGCGAGGGGCAGGACGACGGCCTCCAGCTTGGCGTTGGTGATGATGTTGGCGTTGAACACCGACAGCGCGAAGGTGGTGGCGGCGAAGGCGGCCAGCCCGAGCGGGGCCGGATCGGCGACCGGCGACGGCAGAGCGGTTTCGGGCTTGACACCCGCATCTCTCGTTTCGGTGAAGTTGGTCATGGTCTGGGACCTCCTGATGACAGGTGTGGGAAATGGCAGCCGGTGACCGCGATCCAACGGGTCCCCCTCGACCCACACCCCGAACCGAGGTCCCGGCGCCTCGACCCTATCCGTCCCGACCGCCCCTAATCGTGAGGAGCGTGTTCGTGGTCGATGTGACCCGCGGGCTCGAGTTGGAACGTGGAGTGCTCCACATCGAAGTGCCCGGCCAGGCGCGCCTGCATCTGGTCGAGCACCGAGGGGGCCAGCCTTTTGGCGAAGCACTCGTCGCTCGCCACCACGTGGGCGGAGACGGCCGGCAGGTCGCTGGTGACCACCCAGACGTGCAGGTCGTGCACGGAGGCCACCTCGGGGAGGGTGACCGCCGAGCCCCGTAGGAGGCCCCATGCGGCGACCACGATCTCGACCACCATGAACCCGCCGCCGGGCCCATAGGCGCAGCTCGCCCGGCAGGAGCCAGGGATCAGCCCCAGCGCCACCGCCAAGGCCCGCCCGTCGGTGCCAGGGCCGTGGTGGTGAGCTGGCTGTGCGCCATGGGATATGAACCTATCGGGCGCCCCCCTGGTCGGCCTGGGCGCGGAGCAGGTCGCGGATCTCGGCCAGCAGGATCACGTCGTCGGTAGGCGGCGGGAGCTCGTCGACGGGCACCTGTCCTCGGGCCCGGCGTTCGGTCAGCTTGTTGAGCGGCAGGACGACGAAGAAGTACACGGCGGTGGCGACGCCCAGGAACGTGACGATGCTGTTGATGAGGTCGCCGTACCTGAACGCGCTGCTGTTGATGACGAAGTGCAGGTTGGAGAAGTCCGGCTTGCCGATGATGGCGGCGATGAGCGGGGTGAGGATGTCCTTGACCAAGGCCGTGACAACGGCGCCGAAGGCGGCACCGATGACCACCGCCACGGCTAACTCCACCACGTTGCCCCGCAGGATGAATTCCTTGAAACCCTTCACGGCTCTTGACGTCCTTTCGGTCGGCGTGGTGGAGTCTTGCCGCCCCGACCGCTCAGGACAAGGCTTTGGCCCCGCCCTCGGCGCGGGTCAGGGCCAGGGTCGCGACCACCACGACGGTCAGCCCGACGACGATGCCGGCCAGGGCCAGCGGGCCGTGACGCAACTGCTCGTCGTAGACGACCACGCCGAGCACCAGGCTGGCCAGGGGGTCGAGGGTGGTGATGGCCGGCAGGCTGGAGCGCAGGGGCCCGGCGGCGAACGCCAGCTGGTTGAGGAGGAGGCCGATGGCGCCGGCGGCGACGAGAAGGTACAGGGGCCACCCGCTGAGCACGGCGACCAGGCCGTGGGTGAGGGTGTCGGTGGTTCCCTTCAAGGCGGCGGCGGTGGCGGCGAAGCTGATCCCGGCACCCACCCCGAGCACGGCGGCGGACGGCGACCCGCTCAGCCGGTGGCCGACCCCGGCGCAGACCGCCATGGCGGCGGCGATGGCCACGATGCTGGCGATCACCGGTGCATGATCGGCCGGGAAGACCGCCGGCGCCCCGGGGGTGGCGGCCACGAGGAACAGGATCAGCCCCCCGGCGAGGGCGCCAGCCATCATCATCTCGTAGCGTCCCGGCGGGCGCCGGTCGAGGGCGGCCCGGATCGGCAGGGCGAAGATCACGCCGGTCACGAGCACGGGCTGGACGAGGGTCAGCGGCCCCTGGTTGAGGGCGAAGGCGTGGAAGCCGAGGCCGACGATGTCGGCCAGGGTGCCGGCCAGCCACCTCGGGTGGCGCAGGGTGTCCCAGACGAAGCGGCCCAAGCCGCGGGGACCGAACCCGGTGAAGGCCGGGATGGTGCCGGCGCTGTGGTGTTGCAAGGCGCTGCCGGCGGCGAAGAAGGCCGCTCCGGCCAGGGCGCTGATGACAGCGACGACCACCTCATCCGCCAGCGGCCACGAAGATGACCATGAAGATGCCGAACACCACGCAGTAGATGCCGAACGGGGTCAGGGTCCGGTTCTGGAAGAACCGGGTGAGGTAGCGCACGGCGAAGAGCGAGGCCACGAAGGTGACCACCGCGCCGGCGATGATCTGGCCCCTGACGCCGGCGCCGAGGGGTCCGGTCAGGTCACCGATCTTGAGCAGGCCGGCCGCCAGGATGGGAGGGGTGGCCAGCAGGAAGGCGAACTTGGCGGCGTCCTCGTTGTCCAGACCCCGGACCAGGCCGGTGACCATGGTGACCCCGTCCCGGCTGATCCCGGCGATGAGGGCGGAGATCTGCACCACGCCGATCAGCAGGGCCTCCCGGTAGGGCAGGCGGGCCACGCGGGCGCTGACGTCCACGTCGGCCGGGTCGCCCCCACCGTTGCCTCCCGTCCCCGCCTGGCCGCCGCGGCCGGCCACGACGGCTGAGGACTGCAGGCGGGAAGGGCGGCTGTGGCCGGCGGCCGACCGGTTGCGGACCCGTTGCCCGGCCAGGAGGATGAGCCCGTTGATGGCCAGGAAGACGGCGGCCGAGGTGGGTTTGGCCAGCAGGGTGCGGACCTTGTGCTCGAGGAGGAGCCCGGCGATCCCCACGGGGATGGTGGCGACGATGATCAGCCACGCCAGGCGCTCCGCCGAGGTCTCGGCCCGGCGCTTGGCCAGGCTGGTGAAGAACCCCTTGATGATGCGGACCCAGTCCCGCCAGAAGAACGCCAGGAGGGCAATGGCATTGGCCACGTGCAGGGCGACGACGAACGCCAGCCAGAATGATTCTGAGCAGTCCTGGCTCCTGACCAGGTCGTGCCAGCCGAACAGCTCGGGGATCAGCACCGAGTGGCCCAGGCTGGATACGGGGAACAGCTCGGTGATCCCCTGCACGAAGCCGACCACGATGGCCTGGACCCAGGTCAGATGGGTGCTGCAGCCCGCGGCTACGTGGGAGACGGCGCCATGGGAGACAGCGGCGGCGGCGAGCATCAGCGGGCCAACGCCCGCTCGGTGCGGCGGCGCTGGACGATCCAGCGGGCGATGAAGGCGACGACGATGAGGCCGATCACCACCGTCACGTAGGTGAAGTCGGAGGACACGGTCGTCCAGTTCCGGGCTACGGCGTCACCGATCAGGGCCAGGGCAAACGTCCACGGCAGGCTTCCGGCCAGGGTCAACACCGAGAAGCGCACCGGGCGCATCTTGGCGATGCCGGCCGGCAGGCTGATGAATGTGCGGATCACCGGCAGGACCCGCCCGACCAAGACGGCAGCGTCGCCGCGGCGCTCGAAGAACCGCTCGGCGCGGTCCAGGTCGTGGGGTCGGATCAGGATCCGCCGACCCCAGCGCTCGATCAACGGCCGGCCGCCGCGACGCCCGACCTCGTAGGCGATCAGGGAGCCGATCAGGTTGCCGGCGGCGCCGGCCAGGGCCACCACGACCACGTTGAGGTGGGGCTGGGTGCCGCTGATGGTGAGCCCACCGGCCAGGGCCCCCCCGAAGAGCATGATCGCCTCGCTCGGGATGGGGATGCAGGCGGACTCGAGGATCATCAGGACCAGGACGGCGAGGTAGCCGTGGGACACGATCTGGGTGGTGACGAAATGCTCCATGCGCTCTCCGGTCCGGGGACGGTGACCTGATGACGGTAGACGCCCGACATGTGAGGAACATGTGCGCGCCCGGCCGGCGAGCCGTCCTCACATGCGGCTCACATCTCCTTCGGGCAAGCTCAGCGGGTGAGGAGGGTGAGGAGTCGCCCATGAGGGTGCTGGTGGTCGAGGACGAGATCCGCATGGCGGCGCTGCTCAAGCGCGGCCTGGAGGAGGAGGGCTACGCCGTCGACATCGCGGCCAACGGCCACGACGGGCTGTGGCTGGCCGGCGAGAACACCTACGACGCCGTCCTTCTCGACGCCATGCTGCCCGGCATCGACGGCTTCGAGCTGTGCTCGCGCCTGCGCGGCTCCGGCACGTGGGCGCCCGTCGTCATGCTGACCGCCCGAGATGCCGTCGAGGATCGCGTGCGTGGCCTCGACGCCGGCGCCGACGACTACCTGATCAAGCCGTTCGCCTTCGCCGAGCTGCTGGCCCGCCTTCGGGCCCTGCTGCGCCGCGGTACGGCGGAACGGCCCAGCGTGCTCTCCGTCGGGGATCTCTGCCTCGACCCCGCTACCCGCCGAGTGTCGCGGGCCGGCACCGACGTGGAGTTGACGGCCAAGGAGTTCGCCCTCCTGGAGCTGCTCATGCGCCACCCCGGCCAGGTGCTGTCCCGGGACCGCATCCTCGAGCACGTCTGGGACTTCGCCTACGTGGCCGGCAGCAACGTGGTGGACCAGTATGTCGGTTATCTCCGCCGCAAGCTCGACCGCCCCTTCGCCCGGGCCGACATCGAGACCGTCCGGGGCGCCGGCTACCGCCTCCGTGCCCCCACCGCCGGCCCCCCGCTCACCGGCCCCCCGCTCACCGGCCCCCCGCTCACCGGCCCCCCGCTCACCGGCAGAGTGTGAC